>CALMBE010000625.1 GCA_937860165.1 uncultured Planctomycetaceae bacterium | reverse complement strand
TATCGTGACTGGAGTTCAGACGTGTGCTCTTCCGATCTGACAGAAACGTCGGAGTGCGGCGCGGCGACCGTCGGCTGGATGGGGTGGGTCATTGCGGGAGGACTTGGCGGGTGGGTCTGCGGGGGCCGGTTTTTCTGGCAGATTCTGCCAGTGTTTCGCAACCGGCGGAGTTTACCCGCAAATCTACGCCACGGATCATCCTGACGACTGGATCACCGGTCAGGGAAAAAACGATTGTCCGAGTCGCCCAACCATAAACCCGTTGCGACCTGACTCACCCGCACTGGGGAGCAGGAATTTTCGAACACGGTAACCCTGTCGTGCCGGGGAATTGCTAGCGCTCGACAACTCCGGTGATGTAGCCGTGGGGCTCGTCGGTGGAGATGAATATCTCGTTCTCGTTTTTCCGAGAGAAGGGTGCGAGGTTGAACAGAAGATGGTGCTTGTTGGGCATGGCCAGCGAAACTCGGGTGATCTCCTGGCAGGCCTCGAGGGCCCCTGCGCCCATGCGGTAGAGCGTTTCTTGCACGCTCTGGCTGTAGTGATCGATAAACCGTGCGAGCAGTGCCTGGCGGATTGTTCCGCGGCACGCGACAAAGTCAACATCCGGTTTGGCATAGTCCCAGGTTGCCGTGAGTTGGGTGGCAAAAATGCGGTCCTCGGTATCGGGCAGGGTGCGAAACTCGTCGCGATGAAAATTAGCGAAACCTGTCTGCGTGGTCTTAGCCAGCGTCAGCCCTTCCAATCCCGCGCGAATGGTTGTCGGTGTCCCCCGTCGTGCGACGACCTGGGCAGTCGGGGCTTCATTGCTGTCCCCCAGAAAGGCGTGGGGGCAATCCAGCAGCCGCAGCCAGCGGCGTTCTTTCAGGTCGATCGTGGCTTGTTCGACGTGGGCATAGTGCTTCAAAAAATGCTCGGCGACGGTCCTGCCGAACGACTCGATCGACTCGAAAGGGTCGTCCTTGGCCAGCACATACACGGTATTCTTGCAGGTATCGGTGGCGACCACGCTACGGTTATCGCCGCTGGTGTAGGCGGCGGCGAACTCCCCTTCCAGGAGCACGTCGACCGTGGCTTCGATGAATTCATGGCGCTCCTCGCCGGCGGGGGCCTGACGAGGACGCTTGATCTTGCTGACGCGGACACGGCTCTTGCCGTAAGAATTGTGGGTCAAGCGGGGCATGCGGTATCCTCTGGTAAAGGAATTTGGATTAACCACGAAGGCACGAAGAACACCAAGAATTGAAAATCTACTTTTTGCAATTCTTTCCCCTTCGTGCCCTTCGTGCCTTGGTGGTAAATCTAATCGGTATCTTTTAAATATCCAAGTGGTAGGTAGTTTGGCGAATTCCCTCCCGAGGGCTATGATAACAAACCAAGATGAACGAGTCAGCCGAGCTAATTTTGTCGAGCCGTCGAACCTTGTTGCCCACAGGGGAACAAGCCACCACGGTCGTGGTTTGCCGTGGAGTAATTGAGGAAATCGCCCCCTACGATCCCCGGCGGGGCGAAGACCTGGGCAATCTCTGTCTCTTGCCGGGCCTTGTGGATACCCATGTCCATCTCAACGAGCCGGGGCGTACCGAGTGGGAAGGCTTCGAGACCGGTACGGCAGCAGCGGCGGCAGGCGGGATAACCACCTTGGTCGACATGCCACTCAATTCCTCTCCCGTGACCACCACCCCAGCCGCTCTCGCGGAAAAACTGGCGGCAGCCTCAAGCAAGCTGCATGTGGACGTGGGATTTCACGGCGGTGTTGTGCCAGGCAATGAGGGCGAGCTGGAATCGCTGATCGACGCCGGCGCACTCGGCCTCAAGGCCTTCATGTGCCCGAGCGGGCTCGATGAATTTCCCGCGGCAGGGGAGCGAGAGCTACGCTCGGCCATGAAAGTGTGCGCCCGCCGCGACGTACCGCTGTTGGTCCATGCCGAATTGGTCGACACCACACCGTTCGGCAGCGATCCGCGGTCTTATCGTGCTTACCTGGCGAGTCGGCCCGCTTCGTTTGAACGCCGTGCGATCGCGCTACTGATCTCGCTGTGCCGCGAGACACGAAGTCGGGTCCACATCGTTCACTTAGCGGACGCCACCTGTTTGCCACTTCTGCGGACTGCTCGCCAGGAAGGTCTGCCAATCACGGTGGAAACGTGCCCCCACTACTTAGTTTTTGCCGCTGAAGAAATTGCCGACGGGGCAACGCAGTTCAAATGTGCTCCGCCTATTCGAGACGCCGCGAATCGAGAAGCCCTGTGGCAGGGGCTTCGAGAGGGAGTAATCGACTTGATCGCGTCCGACCATTCGCCTTGTCCCCCGCAACTGAAATGCCTCGAGACGGGTCGCTTTGATCAGGCTTGGGGAGGAATTAGTTCTCTCGAACTAGGACTCTCGGCCATTTGGACCGCTGCCGCGGAGCGAGGGTTTTCGCTCTCCGACGTGATTCGTTGGATGGGCCAGGAGCCCGCGAAATTGGTGCTCGTACCCTTCGGAATCGAGGTGCATCTACCCGGGAACTTGGTGGTGTTCGACCTCGAAGAAGAATTTCTCGTCGAGCCTGAACACCTCCAACAGCGACACAAGCTCACCCCATACACTGGAAAACCACTCCGCGGCAGAGTACGCCGGACTTATGTGCGAGGAGTACCTGCCGCGCGCGGAACCGGGAGGATTCTGTGAATTCAGAGACCGTCGATTGGTTGAACCAACTCTCGTCGGAGTTGTTGGCCGAGGAGTTTCGCAACTGCTGCGGCGCGGACTGGTGGTGCCGACGGATGGCCAGTTCGGGGCCGTTTGCCTCAGCCGAGGAGGTTCATCTGCTGGCCGATATAAATTTTGATCGCCTGGCAGAGGTCGATTGGCTAGAGGCTTTCGCTGCCCATCCGCGAATCGGGGATCTCAACTCGCTCCGCATGAAGTTTGCGGGCAATCGAATTTGGTCCCACGGCGAACAAGCCGGTGTCGATCCGAACGACGAAGCGGTGCTCCAGCGATTGTCGGCGAAAAACGACAGCTACTTTCAGCGTTTCGGATTCATCTTTATCATTTGTGCCGCGGGGAAGAGGGCCGTCGAAATGCTGGCGGCCCTCGAAGATCGCCTGCCCAACGATCCCGCGACGGAGCTCCGCATCGCCGCCGCCGAGCAGCGCAAGATCACCCACCTCAGACTCGACAAATTGGAGAAACCCGCCCTATGAGCACAATATCCACTCACATCCTGGATACTTCTCGCGGTGTCCCTGCCCAAGGTATCCGCGTAGTGCTTTCTGAAGTGGTTGCTGACCGATTGCGCGAAGTAGCCCACGGGGTCACCAATGGCGATGGCCGCATTGCGGATTGGCGAGACACCCTCGTACTCTCCCCGGGGACCTATGAAATGCACTTTGCGACCGGAGCGTATTTCTCCGCAACCGGGGGCATCGGCTTTTACCCGGAGGTCAACATCCGCTTCGCAGTCCCGGAGCCGTCCGGCCACTACCATATCCCCCTGCTGCTCTCGCCATTCGGTTACTCGACTTATCGGGGAAGTTGATTCTTTGTGACGAGCCATTGACTATTGGGCGATTCGGCTTCCGACCGATAGGCCTACCAACTCCTGTAATTGGCTAGTGCTTTGACAAAGCGTTATTTTGGGGTGCCATGCCCACGCTGGTACTCCGGCGTGGGCATGGAATCGAGCAAGCATGGCCACAGCGGAGTACCGCTGTGGCCATGGCACCCTCATCTTGAATAACTGATCGGCCCTACCTCCTCCCAGACCTACTAGCCACTGCCGGTCCCGGCAAGTTAAACTGGGTGTTGGAACAACAGAAAATTCTAACCTCGCAAAGTGTCTGGACAGTTCCAGGCGTTGCATCGGCAATTGGCACACAGAGGTGTTGGTTTATGAGTACCAATTATCTAGCGAAACTGCTGGGGGATGCTTGTTATGGTTTTCTCGCGATCAACTTTTTTTGGGGATTGTACCATATCATCTTGGGCTTCCGCCGCATCATGGAATTGAGCTTCAGGAATCACAATGAGCAAACCGAGTTCATGGAAGAATTGATGACTTCCTTGCTCGAATCCAAATACGCGGCCGCCGAGGAACTGTGCGATGACGATGCCCGCGCCCTCCCGCAGCTCTCCCACATGGCAATCGTCAATCGCGGGTTGGGTCACGATCAATTGCGACAGCTTGTCACCGAGGTGGTGCAACGCGATGTCCTCGGCGATCTGGAATATCGCACCGGCTGGGTGGCAACCGTGATTAAGAGCGGACCGCTGCTGGGTTTATTCGGCACGGTCTTGGGCATGATGGCTGCGTTCGGGCGGATCGGCACCGGCGAGAAAGTGCAGCCTTCGCAGATTGCCGATGAAATCAGCGTCGCCCTCATCTGCACCGCAATGGGGCTGGCGACCGCGATCCCGTTTAATTTTCTCATGGCAAGCCTCAATGCCAAAATCCGCAAGTTTCAGGATGCCCTCGGCACGGGACTGGTCCGTGTGCTCGACGCCCTAAAAACTCCCAATTAAGTAGGGAACGCCAACGTGCAACCCTCGGGCTGGAATCTGGGTAGTTCTTCTTACACCCCGCTCATTGCGCGGAGAGACCTGCACGATAACGCCGAGTTCGATATCACGGCCATGATCGATCTGGTGTTCATGATGAACATCTATTTTCTCGTTACCTTCTTAACTGCCGCCTTAGGCGAAGTGGATCTCCCCTCGGCCAGGCATGTTACTCCTTTGGATGTTGAGACGGCTGTCGTACTCACGGTCATGGACCAACTCAACGACGAGTCCGTCACCGTCTATCTGGCCGACGGCGAAAAGGGCGAACCTCTCAACGATGCCGAGCAGCAGGAACGAGGAATCCGAGAAGCCGTCGCGCAAGGGGTCTGCGGTGGCAAGACGGCGGTCCTCATCAAGGCCGAACGAAATGTGTGCCTCCGCGATTTGTTTCGCATCCTGTCGGCGGCTACGGTCGAAGGTGTAAAACTACATGTGGCGGTCATTGAAATGGATGCGTCCTCATGAGCTTCTCCTTTAACTGCACCTATTGTGGCAAGAAACTTGTTGCCCAACCCTCGATGGGTGGCCAGCAACGAACCTGCCCCCAATGTCGGGCGACCCTTACCGTGCCGACGGCACCCCATCCCGACGCTACTCCTCCCACGGTTTCCCACAGCGCAGCGGATCACCATTTGCTCTTGGTGCCCCCCCATAATCGCGAACAAGAAAACCTGATTGATATGACCGCCATGGTCGATATCGTGTTCTTCTTGCTAATTTTCTTTATGGTTACTTCGATTCAGGCGCTGCAATCCGTGATGGAAATGCCCCCGCCCCAGGCTTCCAGTGACTCGGCCAGCGCCCAAGTGGCACCCGATTTTGCCAACGACCCGAGCTCCATTACCATCTCGATTGAGGCGGACGATACCATTTGGATCGAAGGTAAGCAGGTTTATGGTGGGCAAGAACTCCGCGTGAAACTGCGGCAACTCCGCAAAGAAAATATCCAGCTCAACGGCA
>CALMBE010000624.1 GCA_937860165.1 uncultured Planctomycetaceae bacterium | reverse complement strand
AACGTTTCGAGCGACTCAATGTTCAAAGCCACCATCAGGCTAATCGGTCCAGAGACGAGCATAATCATGCGAATGGTGCGAACCATTGCGCTGGCCTGTCGATCGGGTTGGTTCGCAAATCGGGTTAGCACGGGAAAGAGTACGAATTGAATGTTACTGGCCATCAAGATGGCAAATTGAGCCGTCAATTGATAGCCGAAGAAATATTGACCAACCACCCCTTGCGAAACCAAGAGCCCCAAGACGAGATAGTCGCCGTTGCGGGCAATGGCTCGAGCGAAGGAAGCGATCAGCACCCAGGTAGAACTCCCCAAGATATGCGACCAAATCGAAAACTGCGCGTTACCCCGCCAAGGGGCAATGCGTGTGGCCTGGTAAGTGACCAGGCACTCAAAGATGGATACAACAGGCAAGGGAAGCACAAAGCTCATCGCCCCAAATCCCCAGTAGGCTAAGAGAATCGTTCCTACATACCGCAGAAAAAACCAAGCGGTTCCCTGCCAGGACAAGGTCTTAAACTGCATATCGAGCCGCAGCTTGGCCTTGAAGATGGTTGCCGGGGCGCTCAACACCATGGTCAAAGCGAGAATGAGCAACATGGGTACGAGCCGCGCGTCGTCGTAAATCGCCGCCGCCCAGGGAGCGCAAAGTGCCAACAGTCCCGCGGAGATCAGGCTGAAGACCATTCCGATCCAGAAGGCCGGCGTCGACAATCGTTCGAAATTGGTACCACCCCGTTGAATCAGAACTTGCGCGACGCCGCCATCGTTGAAAACCTTGACAAAATTGGCGATCGACGTGGCGATGGCCAAGAGCCCGAAGTCTTCCTTGAACAGATACCAGCCCAGCACAAGTTGCGTGGCAAAGCTGAGTAGTTTCCCGGCAATCAGGCAGAGTGTCAGCCACGAGAAGCCGCTACCCGTAGCGCGGCCCAGCGAGTGCGCCGGAGGGGCACCTTCGGGAACGAGATCGGTCTGGAGCGTGGCATCCGATTCGTTGTTTGGCATGCGACAGGATTCCAGAGCAGCGGAGAAGTGACGGCAAAAAAAGGTTGGCAATACGACTCACAACTCATCCTAAGCCCCGGCGGACTCCGCTTCCAGGGCCATCAAACTAGTGCTTTGTCAGCATTAGTTGTTCGGGTGCGACTCGACACAAATTTCTACTTGCAAATCGGTTGTGTCGAGTCGCACCCGAACCTTAAAAGTTGTCAAAGCACTAGGCTGCGGGGAGGGCAGGATCAGGAGGAGACGGGCACTTGGACCGTGGGGGAAGTTCCATTCCTCACGGCACGATGGTTCAGTGCGCTAGTTTCCCGATTTCCAGGGTTCGAGGCTGTGGAAACTATCTCGGCCTCGAGTGGCTCCAAAAGTTCGAATAATTGGTTGATCGTCTCGCAGGAAGACATCCCCGCCGGACGCGTACCACAAACCCGCAACCGACCGATGACATGCTCGCCCGAGAACAGTGGAACCTCGGCATTCCAGCGATCCTGCTTCTCAGAGGAGCTTGGTCGACGCCAGGAAGCGTGGAACCCTTCTTGGGCTGCGGCTAGGTTCACGTCTAGCACCACTTCGATCAAGCTGAGCTTCTGAGAGAATTCAATCACCGATTCCCACAACATGTTCCAGTCGCGGTTGCCTTGCAAGCGGAATGAATACTGGCTTTCCTTATTGTGGCGGAAGATCGAGAGCAACAATCCCTTGACGCGACTGATCAGCATCACTAACTCGATGTGACCAAAGACCTGCGTCACCACCAAAATACAAAGAACCGAAAATATCGAAAGCAGCGCTACTAAATCGTTGCCCATAAACGTGCTGACCAGTGCCCCGGCACAGGTGACGGCACAACACGAAGCGGCGACCGCCAACACGCGTGTGTTCTTTCCGAAGACCGTCATCAGGCGATGGTGGAGATGCCCCCGATCCGTAGCATAGATGCTGCGACCCGAGAGTTTCCGCCGCATGATGGCAGCCAGGGAATCGAAGATCGGAAGTGCCCAGATGGCCAAGGGGGCAGCCATGGCAACCGTTGCTGGGCCCTTCATCGAACCGGCGATTGCCAGCGTGCCGACGACCAGCCCGATGAGCATACTCCCGGCATCACCCAGAAACATCTTGGCTGGGGGAAAATTGAATCGTAAAAATCCCAACAAGCTGCCGACAAACACTGCCGCCACCACCGCGACCGCGGGTTGATTAAACACCAAGGCGATGACCGAGATGGTCGCACAGAGAATGATGCCGATCGTGGTCGCCAACCCGTCGATGCCATCGAGCAAGTTGAGCGAGTTGATCGCACCTAAGAGCCAGAAAATCGTGAACGGAATGGAAAACATTTCCAGCGAGACCTTGTGATCGAAGACCGAGAAGGCGTTGATTCTCACCCCCGACGCGATCACGATCAAAGTCGCGATCAACTGGCCTACGAGCTTATAGCGTCCCTTCATGCCATAGCGATCGTCATACAGGCCCAGGGCCACGATCCACGCGCCAGCCAGCAGCATTCCACCCAAAAAAGATCGCTGATCCCCGAGGTGTTTCTGCAGATGGTCGGACGAAATATATTCGACCCCAAATGTAACCGTCGCCGCCAGGAAAACCGCGAGGCCGCCCCCGAGCGCAACTTCTCGCCCATGGCTCTTGTGATGCCCGTCGGGCCGATCCACGAGACCCCAATCGGGAGCCATCACCCCCACAAAATTGGAGATCGCGTAGCTCACCACGACTGCGATACAACACACGGCGAGTAAATAAAACAGCATATTCCGTCGACTCCCTGCCCCATCTAAAAAATCGAAATCCAAACTCTCAGTATTCGCGTATTAGCGTTTCTTGTAGCGATTGGTTGTTAAGCGTTAATGAGGATTCCATTTCTCGAAACCTAGAATTCAGCTTTCGATCGAAGAAATCCCCAACTCTTGTCATTGTCGGCTGCCAGGAGTCACCTGAATAGGGCCTGCTCAGCTCACCAGCTAAGTGGCAGCCCTGCCCAAGCGTTCCACGATAGCAGATGACGAAAGCGCGAAACCCAGAGCTCGCCCACTAACATTACGATTCCCATCGCAGTGCAATCTTCAAGCCAATAACACAAAGCAGCCAAGAACTGAATAAGGCTTAGTAGACATTGCGATAGCGCAAGCCATTGCCTGCAAATAACTTACCGGCGACCCCCGGCCGGCAATCTGAAAAGTTATCCCACCTGTGGCATTCTCTCTCTGGGGCTCGAAAGAGTCAACGAATTCGACTCTCGGGACCAAAAAATGATGCCTTTTTGCAACCTCACCCAGCATGGACAGGCCCCCCGGGAGGTAACTCGAACAAGGAGTTTTCCCAAGTTGATCGACCTTGAGATTGCATAAATCCACTAAGGATTTGTCAAAACGTTATTTTGGGTTGCCATGCTCACGCTGGTACTCCGGCGTGGGCATGTGAATGGCCGAACAAGCATGGCCACAGCGGAGTACCGCCGTGGCCATGGCACCCTCAATTTTCAGTTTGACAAAGTCTATCCCCGGGCCGCTACGATTTCTCGCATCGCGGAAGCCAAAATGGGCATCAGGGGGCGGCAGGTTTCACCCAAGGGATCATGGCTACGACAGGCCGCGAACGCAGTTGGGGTTCCCCCGTCGAAACCGCTTGGAACGTAATCGGGCCCGATCCGATTTTGAGTTTTCCTACCGAGAGGTGCCCGGTCCCAGTGGCTACGACTCCCAATTTCTTTCCGTTGCCGTAAACCTCGGCAGGAACCGCTGTCGTTGCAAATAAATTGAGCACGAGCTGACCCGATGCCGGTGAGAGCGAATCCTTGTTAATTGAGAGTTGTATCGCGTCTGTACCGTTCTTAACGGTTACTTCGCCAATCCAGCGACCTTGTGTTTCGATCGGAGTGCTATCGACCGCGACCACCCGAATCTCGTGGTAACCATCCGCCAGAGTGGTCGTGTCGAGCTCCAAGGAATCGTTCGGCCGGCTTTCTTCGTGCAGCGACCCATCGATGAAAAGCCGGAAGGAAGCGACACCCTCCTCGGCATTTTCCGCCGTTGCCGAAAACTCAACCTTTCCAGCGAGAACAGCTTTGTTCTCGAGGCCTTTCAGTTTGACGGCAGGAATCTTCGCCCAAGGTTGGCAGAGCGGATCGCCGATCAAAATCTGTTGAAACGGAGCCGAGACCGATTGGTAGTACGACTCGGCCAAGGAACAGCCGTGGACGTAATGCACGTTGAACGAGGCGTTGGGGAACTTCATCGGGATGGCATAAGGCTCGACAATCGAACCGCAGGCCCCAGCAGCCCCCAGTCGCAGAAATTCACTAATGCAAGTTTGTCCCTTGTTGGGAAGAAATTGCCCACCCGCACTGGTAAAATTATCGCAAAACGCCCCCGGCAAATGAATGCTCTTAGAAACAGCAGGATTGACGAGACTGTGCCCGCAGGTCACCCCTGCGATATCGGACTTATTCAGGGGATAGAAGCCGGTGAAGATTTCAGCCCGCACGCCAGTAGTTTGCACCAAGCGGGCCGCATCGGGAAATTCCTTATCACGGACGGTCGACCGGATCGTGTCGTTCTTGGCGTAATAGATGGTCCCCTTGGGCGAAGTTCCATCCGCCCCGGCAGCGCGTTTTAAGTACCAAGCGATTTCGTCGACCGTATTGCCTGGCACGGAAGTGACTCCCAACATCGCTGACAACATATAGGGCAACCCTTCGGCCCCCGCCCTCCTGCCCCCCAGGGACCACCGATAGCTAGAGCGAAATCCTCGCGAGGCTACGAACATCGGATTGAAGGGGGCACAATAGAAATTCGCACCCAGGTTCATCATTTCCTTGCGTTTGTGTTGGATAAAAGCGTAGAGGAAAGTGGCGCTGGTAGGCGAGACAATCGGGTTCATTTCGCGAGGGAATGTCTCCCCGGGAAAACTCTTGCCGAAGTCGACACGCCACGGGAAATTCGTGGAGTAGACGACATAGTCGATTTGGTTCGTCAGTTTTCGCTGCTCGATTTCCTTGAACAGGGGATCGAGAACATGCAGCGTGAATTCAGGCCCCGAGGTGGCCGCCTTCAATGGTGGATAGGCGAGATAGAACACATTGGTCGGCGGGATTTTGCGCAGCTCGATATAGTGATTCGCCACGGTCAACGATTCGGGGCTGTTTTGGTTGACCACCAGAAACACATTTTCCGGCCCGCCCCCCGCCCAACTATTTGCGTGGGAAAAAAACAGCAGCAGGGATAAGAGCACAATCAATTTCAGCGCCATCATGGTCAAACCCGAGTCCGTTAGTCGAATGTTTCCCGCACAGCGAGTCTTCGCTATGTCCTTGGTGGATTCTAGACCTTCGCCCAATTGCAAACAACTTGACGAAGTTCAACCGAGATTCCCACTCAAATGCTCGACGATGCGACGTGCTGCCTGACCATCGCCGTAGGGATTCGACCGGTTTGCCATTTTTTCGTAGGCAGAAGGATCGGTCAGCAAGCGGGCCGCTTCGGCAAAAATGCGGTCCGCCTGGGCACCGACGAGTTTCACGCTCCCCGCCGTGATTCCTTCGGGGCGTTCCGTGGTGTCCCGCATCACGAGGACCGGTTTACCCAGAGTGGGCGCTTCTTCTTGCACGCCACCCGAGTCGGTAAGAATCAGCCGACAGGCCGCCGCCAGGGCGACGAACTCCGAGTAGGGAAGTGGTTCGATCAGCCGGATATTCCTTAAGGCCCCGAGCCGACGGTGAACCGTATCACGAACATTTGGATTCAAATGCACCGGGTAAATCACCAGCATCTCAGGAAACCGCTGGGCCAGCATTTCCAACGCGGTGCAAATTTCCTCGAATCCATCACCAAAATTCTCTCGGCGATGGCCGGTTACCAGTAAAAACTCGCATTGCCGCCAGCCGCTTCCCACCAGTGGGTCGAGTCGTTCGGTAATTTCTCGCTGTACCGCGGGCTCACGTTGCCTGGCAAGCTCCATCAGGAGGGCGTCGATAACGGTATTTCCGGTTACCAGGACTGAAGACTCGCAAATCCCTTCCGCCAACAATGCCTGCCGGGCTCGCTCGGTGGGTGCGTAATGCCAACGCACCAGTGGGCTGGTCAGTCGGCGATTGGCTTCCTCGGGAAACGGGGAATCCATGTTCCCGGTTCGCAGCCCAGCTTCGACATGCCCCACGGGAATACGGCGATAAAAGCTCGCCAAAGCGGCACAGAACACGGTGGTGGTGTCGCCCTGCACGAGCACCACATCGGGCTGCAACTCGGCGAGTGCCGCGTCGATCCGTTCTACAAGTCGGGCGGTTAGTTGCGCAAGTGATTGATTGGGAAGCATCACGTCCAACTCGGTATCGACTTGGATCCCAAAGAGCTCGATCACTTGTTGGATCATTTCCCGATGTTGCCCAGCATTGATCACCACGGGCAGCAACTTTTCACTGGCTCGCAGCGCCGCCACGACCGGGGCCATCTTAATCGCCTCGGGACGGGTCCCCATCAATACAGCAACACGGGCAGGCATGCGCAATTCTCGAATGAAAAAAACAACTACGGCAACTCAGCCCCCATCTTGATTGAGGACAGCCAAGAACACTAGCCCCCGGCGTGAATGTGGAGGTCCAACACTAGCCCCCGACGTGAATATGGAGGTCTAACACTAGCCCCCGACGTAAGTCGCGGGGATCCTCCGGCAACTAGCGCCCAGCGCCTAAAAACTTCCAAATTTTTTTGTAGAAATTGTGCCACCCCTTCTGCTATAACAACGCCCGTTCGCAAGAGCCTGAGGAGTTTTGATCTCTGCCGACCGTGTGACGATGGCCAACTATTTCGCCCTGGAATCCGGGCGAGAGACATCTCGAGAGCGCACGACCCGGGGTTCAACAGGATCCACCTTTCCAAGTGGCTGGAAACGCGAATGAATGCCCGATGGGGCCCCATCCTTTTTTTAGGAAGTTGCGAGTTTCGAGGCGCGAGTTGCGAGTTGCGAAGGAGACAGTCAAATCTTCCCAGCTAGCACCCGTTTATTCCTGTTCCCAACAGCGTTTTGGTCCGAACAATTAACACCTGCGGGGCGATCTCCCGAGGTCGCTGTAAAACCGAAAAATAAGGGTGCCATGGCCACAGTGGTACTCCGCTGTGGCCATGCTCTTCCTGGCGATTCACATGCCCACGCCGGAGTACCAGCGTGAGCATGGCACCCCAAAAGGCACCCCTACTTTTGGCTGTGACAAACCGCTAGCTAGCACTGGTTCGAGTGTTGCCTAAATCCGCGCAGGCAGGTGCCGTGCTAAATGTTACTCTCGCACGCATCGAGAGGCACGAATCCCATGCGAATGCGCTTGTCACCGGAGTTGGTTGTCACCAATTTTAACCGAAATTTTACCGGGGTTTCAGCCACGGCCGATCAACTGCTGCGCTTTCAAGAACAATCCTACGACTTGTTACTGACGGGTTATCCTTTGCCCGCGGTCAAAGCCAAGCCGGTGGCCCTGTGGAAAGCTCTCGCCAGTTCTTGGAAAGTTCCTCAGAATCGGCCCTGTGTGATCTGGCACCTACGCCGCAATTTGGAAATGTTCTGGGCCATGGTCGCCCGTGATCTTTTGCGGTTCCCGATTAAGACCGTCTTCACTTCCGCCGCAATCCGGCGGCATTCCTGGTTTCCCCGGTTACTTATTTCGCGCATGGATGCGGTCATCGCAACCAGTGCCAAGGCTGCCGAATTTGTTCCCCATGTCGTGGCGGTTGTGCCGCATGGTGTCGATACTACCCGCTTTCGACCCGCGCCCGATCGCGCTGCGGCTTGGCAGGCGACTGGATTCCCTGGCGCTCGAGGAGTTGCCACCATTGGCAGGGTTCGTCCCGAGAAAGGGACCGATTTGTTTGTCGAGGCGATGCTCCGTGTCTTGCCAAATTATCCCGATGTGATTGCCCTGGTGATCGGCAACGACAACGAGTTCGCGTCGCGCGGCAAGGCCTCGGATTTCTACCCCCTCGGTTTCTCGCGAGAGGACATGGCGAAGGCCGCGGCCGCTACCGCCGCGTTCGCGCATCCGCGGGCCGAAGTCGCCGAGGCCCTGGCCGGGGAG
>CALMBE010000623.1 GCA_937860165.1 uncultured Planctomycetaceae bacterium | reverse complement strand
CCACTTCATCAATCTTACTGCGCTCGACGAGATTGGCATCGTCGAAAATCATCGCCAAAGAATAACCGCCAATCCCCTGAATCCCGGGATCGGCCCCGCTGATCTCAAAATAGTACTGTTCATCGGGATCGACCGAGGTAAGTTGAAAACTTACAAGCGAACCACTTACTGAAGTTCCGGAGATCTCGCCAACGATTTGTTGGGTCGCATCGAACACCCGCAGTCGGGGCTTGAGCAAACTTATCCCCGAACTGCGAATCTCGATAGTCAGATTGCCGTGATATCCTCCCGGAGTGTAAACTTTGAAATAGTCCAAGTCCGCAGCAGTGGTGATGTCTCCATAGAGTACAGTTGGAGCGCTGCCCGAACTGCCATTCTCGGTTTCTCCGATTCCCAATATCGTAGCACTCGCAATGGAATCGTTGTTGCCCAACGCTATCATCTCATTCACGTCGGGGGCTCTTACCCCATACAGCTGCTGGAGCAGGGATATATCGGTCGCAGTTGGCGCCCTGACCACAGGGGGGTCGCCAGGAAAAAGGGGCGAATTCGGATCGGCATTGTCATCCAAGCCGAAGACATTTCCGGCCTCGTGGAGGGCAATCGCCAGGATGTCGTCGAGTGACTGATAATTATATTCGGTGTTGAAAAGGACGTCCGTGAACCAGGTTCCGGAGACGAGCCCGTCCACGGGGACCGACACTGCCGCTACGTTGGGAGCCATAGCAATGGCACCGATGCGGATATCACCAAACCGATCATCCCTTTGACTAGGCCCCGCAGTGCCGAACGGTTGGCCGCCATCAGCAACGACACCGATGTCGGCATTGGTATTCACAGCCCAGGTTTGAAAGGCGGTGAGAATGCTTTCTTGCCACACATTCGTAGGCGCGATCGCATTAAAGAGGCTGGCCAGTTGATTGGATTGACCGGCTATTTGAGTCCCATCGGCAGCGAAACTCAAGGTGAGGTGGACGTCGTTCCCCGTAAGAAACCCAGCCGCATCGAGCGCCAATCTCGGTTCCAATTGCTCAAACGCAAACCGTTTTCTTGCCGAAATCGGTTTCCGGAAGTTGAGCGATTTTTGGTTGGATTTGCCCATGAGAAATGTGTAACAAGAAACGGCTTTAGTCTCGACCAAAGGGAACTATTGAAATCGCTCCCAAAGAGTAATTTGCTCAAGTTCCACTTCCACCGAAGAGTAGCCGAATCTCTCTGTCCGTTCCGCCATTAATTTTGAGCCGATGGGGCCATTATAACAAAAAAACCTGAGTCAGAACGTAGTTAAGGCTCAGTGGAAGTCCGCAAAGCTCTCCCTACCCCCCAAAAAACTGCAGAATTGAGATCAATTATCAACTCGTTTTTCCTTGTGAAGCCTCCAGCAGGTTTTGAAATCCTTGCGTTTTACGGACCAAAGCCAAGTCGGGGTCCTTTTGGGCCCGGGCGAGCAGTCGTGGGTCCTGTAAAATTGCCCTGCTCAACAGCAGCAATGCTTTCGGTCCGTCGGATGCTTCGAGTGAAGACGAGAGCGACAAGACACATGCGGCCTGGAATAAATGGATGGGTTCTTTCGAGACTTGTAGTAGCGCTTGCAGGTCTTGTAAGGCTTCGGCCCGCTGACCTTCGCGTGAACGGAGCACCGCCCTGCCCGCTAAGGCATCTGGATTCTTATTGTCGATTTCGATCATGCGATTGAGCGATTTGAGTGCGTCTTCAGGTCGGGACAATAATTCGGCATCGACATGCACCAAGTTCATCAATGCCGAAACACTCCGAGGATTGATTTCTAATGCCGCTTGAAAATCGGATCTGGCACCTTTCGGCTCGGAAGCCAAGCGGGCAATCCCCCGCGCGACCCAGCTTTCTTCGTCGCTGGGGGTCAACTTCAAACCCAGGGCACGGTCTGCTGCGGCAGGTTCCCGCTGGCCGAGCATGTCATGAGATGTCGCCCGCAGGAAATAGATCCGGGTTTGCGTCGCACCTCGTTCTAAAGCAGAGGAAAAGTCTTCGATGGCATCGCGATGATTGCCAAGTGATTGCTGGGCCAATGCCCGATTCAACAGACAGGGTGACAACTCGGGTCGCAATTGCAGGACGCTATCGAAATCCATCAAGGCACGGCGAGGCTCGCCAAGATTCATGTAGCAAAGTCCCCGATGGTGGAGCGATACGTAAGATTCTGGCAACAATGCCACCGCAGCCGAAAAGCATCCCTCGGCGTGCTGATGTTTTGCAAGTCCCGCGTAGGTATTCCCCAATAACAACCAGACCACGGGATCGGTAGGGCTCTGGTCTCGCAGGTCGAGTAGTGCTGGAAGGGCATCCTTGAAGTTGCGATCCAGCACCAAGTTTTGGGCCTCGATATAGGTATCTAGCAGCCCTTCGTGAGGAAGTTGCTCGGCACGTTTCTGGATTTTGGTAGCTTCCTCGGATCTGCCCAATGCAGCAAGCAATTCTGCATGTTGCATTTCAAACGCGCGGGGGCATTGCTCGCTTGGCACTGAGCTCGCTGCCAATCGATTCCAGCGCAAAGCGTCTTCAAATCGCTGCGGTTCGCCTTCGATTGCCGCTAGGCGTTTGGTCGCGCTGGCAACATGGTAGGCCAATTCGCCCAGGTCGGTTTCTAATTGCTGTCGATCGAGTTTGGCAAGAAAGTGATAAGTGAATGGGCGTTGCCAGCGGGCATCGACCCCTACGCCATATTCGGCCAATGCAGAGCGAACGGTTTTCAGACCGTCACCAATCAGCAGCGGATCGCTCTCAGGAATACTCAGGGCGGTACGGGCCTGGGGAAATCGTGAATTGAATTCTTGGTAAAACTGATTGGCAATTGTTCGCAGTGTGAACCAACCTATCGCCACCAAGATCGTACAGGCCACTGCGGCAACCGAGGCAGCGGATGATAATTTTGGATGCCGCCGGGCCCATTTGGTGGTTCGTTCTTTTAGGGAAGGATTGCCAGCATGAAGTAGGGGGCGAAACGCAAATTGACACTGCAAATCTTCGTGCAATTCTGCGACGGACTGATAACGGTCTTGCAGATTCGGTGCCAGGCACTTGCGAACGATGGCTTCGACGGAGGGACTGACTTTGGCATTTTGCGCACGAACCGACGGGATCACTCCGCTGCGGTCTAGCAACATGTTTTCGATAGTCTTCTGCAGCGGGCCGCGGTGGATCGGGTAGGGTTGCTGCCCCGTGAGAAGTTCGTAGAAAATGACACCGAGCGAATAAATATCGCCCTGAAAATCTACTTTTCCGCCGCGCAGCATCGCTCTGAGATGCTCGGGCGACATGTAGGGCAATGTCCCCCCCACTGCCAAGCCAGCAATGCCATTTACCGCCGCGTTTTCCGAGAGATTGAAATCGAGCAACATCGCACGACCATCCGTCGTGAGCAGCACATTGGCTGGCTTAAGATCGCGGTGGACGATGCCCCGTTGGTGGGCATGCCGCAACCCTTCGGCAATTTGTGCGACTAGTTCTAAAATGGCCTCTTCGTAATTCTGCTTGGAACGCCGCAGGATTTGCTCATGGTCTAGATGCTCGGTGGCATTCTGCGGGATCGAAGAAACTTGGCGTTGAGGATCGCCACTGGAAACCTGAGTTTCATCCAAGTGCGCGACCACGGTACTCAAGAGTGCCTGCCCCGACTGCGGTAGACTCTGGCCGTGTTCCAAGTGCCGCACCAGATTCGCCACCGTGCGGTCCCCGAAATACGGCATGCAGACAACCGTAAACGCGGCGTGTTGATGAACCGAATAGATAGGCACGATATTCGTGTGTTGCAGTCGCGCCAAATGTTGAGGTTCGAGAGATTTTCCAGCGGCAATCTTGAGCACTACCGGGCGATTGGCTAAGCCTTCTTGACGTGCCAGAAAGACTCGGGCAAAGGCCCCTCGCCCCAATTCGCGTTCAAGGCGAAAATCCAAAATGCGTTCGCCAACCGTCGGAAAATCTGTGATTTCCTCAGCCAATTGCTGAACATCGTGCCATCCCCTGGCGAGCGAGTCCTGGAATGAGCTTTCGTCCGTCCGGTTTTTTCCTGGAGATGCCGAGGGACCAACGCCGTTCCAAGAATCGGTCACGATGCCATAGCGGCTCGAATACTCCAGAGGATCGGTCGACTCTCCATGTTGAATGCGGAGTCGATATTCTTCATAGGCAACTTCATTCAAGGTCTCTCTACTGGAGAACAACCCAGGGAGTAACTGCAAATAAGAATCCAGACGACGCGGCGCGCCCTCATCCCAGGAAAGCTCCATCTCCACGCGTACCAGTTCCGTGGCAATTTCACGATAGTAGCGGTGACCGGGCTCGGGCAAGAACTCCAAGAGACTGGCGGCTCCCTGACGTTGCCGAGTGCTTTCGAAGGCCTCGACGATCGAGTCCAATTCAGCGGCAGCAGCGGTTAGTACAGGAGGAACCACGGGATTAATTCTCTTCACCGATAAGCGTTGTAAGATGTTTTCGAAATTGCTGTAAGACCCTCTCCACCGTTCGCTTCGATCGCTTAGTGAGGCGTGCGATTTCTCCCACTTCGTGCCCTTCGATCCGGAGTTGGATCACTTGATCTTGAGGGGGAGGAAACTGGCTCAAGAGTTCATCCACAACCATTTTCATTGTTACGTAAGCAATTGCATCTTCGCCGGAGACTTCTGTTGCAAGCTCTGAATACGTATCATTGCCCACCGTGCGACCGGCATCCCGCTTTTGTGCGCGGTGGTGAACGGCCAAAGCACGAATCTTGTTCAGTGCCAAAACCAATAATAGTTGCCACAACTCTTCGCCCACGGGAACCTCATAGCATCCCTCGGAGGCCCGCCGAAAGAACGTCCGGAAAACCGACTGCACGACATCTTCAGGGTCGAAGCGCGCAGCCAAGTTTTGACCGGTTTGATTCTTGGCCAGGGCCTGCAAGCGACGCGCATAACGCACATACAACGCCGTGGCGGCATCTTGCTCCCCTTCACGGAATCGCCTCAACAGGGACCTATCGGTCTTGGCTACCACGCTGAGTTCTTCAGGAAGGGATTGATTTTCTGGACTTGATTCGGCCATCGCGGGCCCCGGGCATAGAGGAGAGTCACTTCTCTCCATATTAACCGTCAACGAATCCGAGAAAAAGCTTTTGGCCTCTCTTTCCGGGGCCAATTAGTTTTTCACAATGGAGGGTGCCATGGCCACGGCGGTACTCCGTTGTGGCCATGTTTTCTCGACTATTC
>CALMBE010000622.1 GCA_937860165.1 uncultured Planctomycetaceae bacterium | reverse complement strand
CCATGGCACCCACTATCTTGAACAATTGCTCGGCCCTGTTGGTATCCCTACCGTTGGTTGCCAAACTTGCCGGGGAGAGCCATAATCCTCACTCCTAGAATTCCCCCCAGCCTCGAATGGAATGGAAACATTACGATGTTTGTCGCCACCAATGGTCACGGAATGACTGCCCGCTGGTATTCACGGGGTGCGACCTTAGCGGAATTGCACGTGCCAGATCGGCGGGGAAACTTGGCAGATGTTGTCCTCGGGTTCGATGATGTGGCCGGCTACGGTTCGGGGCGCAATCATCACTTCGGTTGCACCACGGGGCGGTATGCCAATCGAATTAAGCACGGCCAGTTTACGCTCGATGGGGTAGAGTACCAATTGCCCATTAACAATGGTCCCAATCACCTCCACGGCGGAATCAAACGCAGTCTGGACAAGGTAATGTGGAGCGGCGAGCGCTTGGCCGATCACTTGGGGGTCCGCTTCAAGTACACGAGCCCAGATGGGGAAGAGTCGTTCCCGGGCGAATTGTCGATCACCGTGACTTACATTCTTACCGATGACAACCAACTAAGAATCGAATACGAAGCCACCACCGACAAGCCGACAATCGTCAATCTTACCAACCACAGCTATTTCAATCTCGCGGGACATGGGTCTGGGACGATTCTCGATCACGAGTTGCGGATCGACGCCGACCGGTACACGGTGGTCGACGAACACTGCATTCCCACTGGCGAAATAGCGCCGGTGGCCAATACGCCCTTCGATTTTCGTAGCCGGCACAAGATCGGCGATCGCATCGGAGAAATGGGGGGTGGTTACGATCACAACTATGTGCTCAATGGCGAGTGGGGAACCGTGCGGGAAATCGCCGAAGTGCTCGATCCGCGCTCCGGAAGGCGAATGCGGGTGCTCACCGATCAACCAGGAGTCCAGTTCTACACGGCCAATGGGCTCTCGGGAGAGACAGGCAAGGGAGATACCCCTTACGGCAAGCATGGTTCATTCTGTTTGGAAACGCAGAACTTCCCCGATGCTCCCAATCAACCGGGCTTCCCTTCCGCGGTTTTGCGGCCTAGTGATACCTACCGCCACACCTGCATTTATGCCTTCGAGGCGGAATGAAAGTGGGACGCGGGGGCCTTCAATCCTCAACGCGAATGGCTAGAATCTCGAAGCGATTGGTGCCAGCGGGGACCTCAATTTCAGCCTTGTCGCCCACTTTCTTGCCGATGAGACCCTGTGCCAAGGGGCTGGTCACTAAAATCTTCCCGGCATCGTAGTCTTCTTCACCCGCGCCGACGAGTGTGAACTCCTCGACATCGCCGAAATCGAGGTCCTTGACCTTCACCGTGACGCCAAAGACCACCTGTCCCTTGGGAAGCGTAGCCGGGTCGATGATGTCCGCGCGAGAAAGTTTGTCCTTGAGCAGGTTGATTTTAGCCTGCAGCATTCCCTGACTCTCGCGGGCCCCGTGGTACTCGGCATTTTCGCTCAGATCCCCTTCCGCCCGGGCCGTGGCAATCCGCTTTTCGATGAGCGGCATTTGCTCGTTTTCCAGGTCGTAAATCTCGGCCTTGATCTTGTCGTAACCGGTGCGGGTCATGGGCATGCGCTCGGACATGGGGCTCACCTACTCACCAATATGTTGCAGCTAAAATAGGAGGAAATCTCGATCCCTCGACACAAACAAAATGGGCCTCCCTCGCGGAAGACCCAACAACTGCCCTCATTGTTGCCCCCCAAATGGGGCGTGTAAAGAGCCGAACTGGCTGATTTAATCACTCGGCCATGTACAACAAACTCCCGCACGAGCGGCAGAAAATGGCGTGGGAAAGCATCAGTTCATTGAGCATGTTCAGTGTGATTTGCTGGCCACATCCTTGACAGACCATGTCCTCCACTGGGGCCATTCCTTCAGCCCCCTTGCCGCGGATGACCCGTTGGTAGTCCTCTTTGAGGGTGGCAGGAAGGGCCTGTTCGGCCTCGGCAAGCAAGGCTTCCAGTCGAGCGACATCTCCGCTGACCACGGCGCACTCGGCAGCAACACCGTCGCAGAATTTCAGCAGGTCGTTTTTCACCGCAGCCAGCGTGGCCTCGGCTTCCTTCACTTGCAGCACGAGTTGATCGATTTTTTCCATACCCTCCAGGATCTCATCGGAGAGTACGCTGTTAGCCATTTCCGCGGCCGCAATCTGCTCCACGAACGCTTGATATTCACGGTTGCTGCTACTAGCGTTGAGCTTGACCCGCCAATCGACAATTTTTTGTTCGCCAGTTTTCAGATTGAGTTGCTTCTGGTCGGTCAACTTCTTGGCTTCGCGTACGCGAAATTGGGC
>CALMBE010000621.1 GCA_937860165.1 uncultured Planctomycetaceae bacterium | reverse complement strand
AGGTTCTTCCAGAAAAGAATTGCTTTCGTCTGGGGTTGTAACGGCAACCGCTTCAGCGCTTCCAGCGAGAGTTTCGCCGGCCATTGATTCCGGAGTAACCACGGTCGTGTTCGCGATTCGAGTGGTTCCCGAGAAACCGATTTTCTGGTCTTCCCAACTTTCCAGCCAGCCCTGCAGGAGCAGCCGGAAAAAGAATTCTTCACTGATCGGGGCGGCAATCACAGCAACCAGTAAAGCAGATAACATCATTGCCAAGGAGTGTCCCCCACGCAGTTCCGTGACTAACGGGTGTTCCACCTGGGATTGAAGAAGCAATACAAGCGTGATTTGAAGAATGTAAATTGGAAGGAATGCCGCCAGGCACGCTAAGAAACCAGTTCGTAAGTCCGCAAAAAACTCTTTGGAATCCCGCGGGAGCCCCAAGTCTCGGAAATCGGCATCGCACCCAGTCCGCAGCCACAGGGCGCACATGCCGACAAGTGTAAGTTGGATAATCGTCGTACTCAAACCGAATGCGACAAATTCCGGCACGGATCTTGTTGCAGGCAATTCAGGTTGGCCAGCGTGATTCTTGTCGGCACCGACTGGAACCGCACCCGCGGGTTCGGTAACTTGTGGTCCCTGCAGTTCCGTTTCGTCCTGCACAAGGCTGTACACAACTCCAGAAAAAGCGAACAGCATAACCGCCAGCACAATCCCCGATCCCCAAGGAACTTGCCAGCGGTGTTCGTAATCCAGGAGCGACTCGCCCCGGATATGTTTCTGAAACAGATAGAACAGGACCGCAATGCTCCCCGCGCACATCGCCATGATCAGGCCGAATTGCACTGCCGAGACCGCGGGGGCCTGACTCAAATCTGCTTGCATGGTTCTCTGAATCTGTTTCGTTAAACTTGTCGAAAACGAGTAGCCGCCGCCCGCACGTAACTCACCCCTGAATAGAGAGTCAACAAGACCATGACCCAGGAGGCGATTATCACCCCCTGCGTCAACCACTCGGGAGGCTGAAGTCTCCAAGAATTGGTGGCCTGATCCACGTAAGTTAGCAGAACTAAACTTCCAGTCGCCGCCAGGCATTGGACTGCCATCTTCCACTTGCCGAGCCACTTGGCAGAGAAGTCTCCCCCTTGTTGTTCGACAAACGTGCGGAGTGTCGTCACCAGCAGTTCGCGCCCCACCACCACCACGGTCATCCAGGCGGGAATCAGAGAAGGAAGCAGACCGTTTTCAAAGCGTCGCACTGCGGAAAGCAAGATAAACGTACCACAGATAAAAAACTTGTCGGCAAACGGATCCAGCACACGACCCAACTGGGTAATCTGTCCATACCTGCGGGCCCAAAAGCCGTCGAGCCAATCGGTCCCAGCAGTAATCACAAATAAAACCAGCGAGGACTTGTACCATCCCAATATCAGCAAGACAAACATTGCCAGCGACAACAAAATACGAGCCAATGTAAGCTGGTTCGGAACATTCAGAACCGTGTTTGACTTGGCTATTTGGGTCATGGAACTCGAGCCAGGTAGGGAAGGCTTAGGAACAGTTCTCACACAACTTCGGCACTTTTCGCATCGTGCAGGCTGGAAGTATTTTTACCACGGAGCCACGGAGGGAACGGGGCCGCGGGGTTGGTAGGCCGGAACAAGGTATTCCGCAGTTCCGGCATGAC
>CALMBE010000620.1 GCA_937860165.1 uncultured Planctomycetaceae bacterium | reverse complement strand
CTCTACCCACGATATTCTCGATAATGCCAGCACTCCTAATTTGTTCGGATCAACCAGAGATGAATCTGTCGTCTGATTCACTCTCAAGTCTAATCTACCACTTCAACGGATGTCCACTGACGCGCTTCTTCAGACCTGTCGACCGCTTCCAATACTGCGACACACTGGACCCCATCGTGAAAATCAGGGACGCAGGGCCGATTGTTGGCGATAGACTGGGTGAGATTGTAAGCCGCATGGGCAAAGCCGTGGTCGTAGCCGAGCATGTGCCCCGGCGGCCACCAGTTGCCAGCGAACGGATGCACTCCTTCGGTGGCGATAATTTTCCGAAAGCCTTGCTGTGCAGCCGGATCGCTGGTCGAGAAATATTCGAGAGAATTCAACTCCTCGAAGCACCATGCCAACGATCCTTTGCTGCCGTTGATCTCGAACCGATTGAAATTCTTCCTGCCCGGGGCAAGCCGTGTGGCTTCAAAAGTGCCGACCGCTCCGTCAGTAAATTTCGCCAAGAAGAGCGAACAATCATCGACCGTGACTTTTTCGGTCCCTTCGCCCGCCGTGGCGGAAAGCCCCGACGAAACACCCTCGGCAGGTCGCTCGGTGATGAATGTTTTCTTCATCCCGACCACCTCGCCGATTTCACCAACCAGGAACCGTGCCAGATCGATCGAATGGGCCCCCAAATCCCCATGAGCTCCGCTCCCGGCGACTTCCTTGCGGAGTCGCCAATTCATGGGAAACGCGGGGTCCACCAACCAGTCTTGCAGATAAGTGAATCGCGCGTGCCGCACTTCGCCGATCCCACCCGACTCGATGATTTGCTTGGCCAGCGACACGGCTGGACAGAGCCGATAGTTGAAATTAACCATGTGCTTGACGCCGGCCTGGCGGACAGCGGCGAGCATTTGCTTCCCTTCGTCCACGGTGAAGGTGAGCGGTTTTTCACAATAAACATGCTTCCCCGCTTGGGCAGCAGCGACCGCGATCTCGCAATGGGTGTTGCCTGGCGTGGAAATGTCAACCACGTCCACATCGCCCCGACCGATAACTTTCCGCCAGTCGGTTTCATGGCTTTCCCAACCCCACCGAGAGGCAAATTGAGAAACCGCCTCAGCATCGCGGCCACAGACCACTTTCATCACGGGATCAAGATCGAGATCGAAGAACTTTCCGACGGTACTCCAGGCTTGGCTATGTGCCTTGCCCATGAATTTGTATCCAATGAGACCAACATTCATTACTCTTTGAGACATGCTAGATATCACTCGAATTCAATTTAGTGTTCTGACTAGTTTGAGAAGCGAACCGGCCATTCTAGCATTCTTTGAAAGCCCGACCAGGGTGTTATCGCGACACCTTTTGCCGCTGTTCACCCTTGCTTTTTGTGAGAAAAACCAATTCGGTATGAATTACGAATTGCTAATCTTGATCCACGAATCGATGTTGCCGAGAGTCCACAGGTGGCGCTGTTCACGGCTCAGCATAGAGTTAGCTTCTTGGTCTTGACTGAACTGTTCTTGGCCAGGTTGCCAAGAAAGCCGGCGTTTAAGCTGCATTGCAGTATTTCCAATATGGCTCACCGTGGCCGTGCGATGCCCTACTTCTGCTGGGGCATAAAGTTGCATGCCGTTGCGAATCGCGTTTGTAAAATCAAGATATTCCCCTCCTACAAGTTCCTCGGTACGAGCCACCATGATGCGAGGACGTTGGACTCGAAATTGCGCGGGAATCTCCACCGATAACATCTTGGGATTGCTTGCGCGGAATGGCTGTCTCCAACCGCGGAACATCACCCACAGATTCTGCCGAAGAACCATAAAAAATGGCGATACTTACTTTCGCCGTATTCTCAGGAATTATCGTCTCACATTATCTTCGGCATGGAGATGATCGACAATGCGCTAAAAAGACGGTCGCGTCTTTCGCCGCTGAAGTGGGCTACTCACCGCGACCGCACCTCGCATTATTTGCCCATCGACACGAATGCCGATGCGCAGCCTGTAGGGTGGGTGAGGCTGAGCCTGCTGGGCTGTTGAGAAAATTCCGCACTTGGACGAAAGAAGCTATTGGTTGGTGCCTCAC
>CALMBE010000619.1 GCA_937860165.1 uncultured Planctomycetaceae bacterium | reverse complement strand
GATGCCATTCGACGAGCACGATCATAGCGAACAGAAACCGCTCATTCCGACATCCGTTCGTAATTTCCTGCTGCAACAACCGCTGGAGGGCGTCGGTATCGCACTCGCTGATTCTCGATAGATCCAGGTAGCGGTGTAGATCGCCAGCCTGGCGAAACCACTGTCCAACCCATTGAGCCATTGGAAGGACAAACCCCTGTTTGGCCCGTCCTGCGATTCCGGGAGGCAAGAGCGACTCAGCTACTACCCGCAACGCCACCTTGCTCTGTCCAGCGATCACCTTGCGGTGCGCAGGAAGCCTCATTGCAATTTCTGCCAACGCCGGAGCAAGAAAAGGAGCTCGCCCCTCGAGGCTATGGGCCATAGCCATGCGATCCAACTTGACCAGTAAATCGTCGGGGAGCCACGTGAGCAAGTCGGTAACCGTGGCCCTTTGAATGCTGTCACCGGTGTGGCCAAGTGTCGTGAAAAGATTTTGACACCAGTCCTCGCCGTCCATGTTCACCAGCCCGATCAGGCTCTGTCTGGTCGCAGTATCCAGCACCAGAGGGAATCCCGAGGGAGTCACTGGAGCTGCATTGCGAGAAAGACTGGTTTCTCCCCCCTGCGGAGGAGTACCTCGGACCCATCCGAGCAGACGCTCGGTCCATCGCTGGCGGTCAAGATACCGGCGGTAATAGTCGTACCCACCGAACAGTTCGTCGGCCCCTTCTCCCGACAACACAACGGTCACATGCTTTCGGGCTTCCCGGCATAGCCAATAAGTCGGCAACAACGCTTGATCCACGATCGGATCATCGAGCGATTCGATTACGGCAGGTAGGAGTTCGAGAAATGATCGTTCATTGAACGTAAAGTGATGATGGGTTGACCCGATATGGCGTGCAACGGTCTTGGCATGCAGGCTTTCGTCACAACGAGAATCCTCAAAGCCCATCGAGAACGTGTTAATCCCGGGGTGATGCTTCGCGGCAAGCGTGGCAATAAGGGAGCTGTCGATCCCACCTGAGAGGAACACACCCACGGGTACGTCGGCAACCAATCGACTCACCACCGCTGATTCAAGCTGCTCTCGAAGCGAAGCGGCGTCAACGTCTGCTAGGGGGGTCAGCCCGAAAGAGTAGTATCGGCTCAGCTGCACTGCCATCGTCTTAAGGCACACTCGCAGTCGTTCACCGGGAAGTAGGCGATGGATGCCCTTGAGCATCGTGCGGCGCCCCGGCACATAGTGAAGAGCCAAGTAATGATCGACACTCCGAATATCGATTCCGATATCGACCCAGTCAAGGAGGGCCAAGGCCGTCATGTTGGAGCTATAGGCGAACCGCTCTGCGTTCATGCTGTAGTAGAGGGGTTTCTCCCCAAACCGGTCCCGTGCCAGGTGAAGTTCCTGGTTCGCACGGTCCAATAGAGCGATCGCAAACATACCGTCCACTCGTTGTAATAATCCCTCAATGCCCCACTGTTCGTAGCCATGTGCCAGGACTTCGGTGTCGCTATGCGTGCGAAAGGGTATCCCTTCAAGTTCCAGTTCCCGACGAAGCTGTGCATGGTTGTAGATCTCTCCGTTTTGAAAAGCGACGACGGTGCCGGCGCCATTCGTCAGCGGCTGATTTCCTCCTTCGACATCGATCACCGCAAGCCGTTTCATCCCCATGAAAATCTTGCCGTCAACAAAATGGCCTTGGCCGTCTGGTCCACGGCTTTGCATGGTCTCCAGCAATTGGTCGAGGAGCTGGCGAGCCCTGCGACCGACTCTCTGGTCAATGACACCAACAATTCCGCACATAATCCGTCCTTTAAATCACGCTTCTAGGTTAGATGTCCGGCAATAAGAGCCTGCGTTCATTACAGAGGTGTCGGAGATTACAAGAGACCAACATTTTGAAGACGTCATTGTGTACCTCCGTCCGTTCGCCCAGAAAAACTAACTAAAATTAGGCATCGACTTCCTACGCGGCCAGTTGAAAGCATGGTTCATTTTTCTGTATCCTATCGGGGAAATATCTATCCCGTAGTCGGTAAAATACTCGTTCGTACTGTCGAT
>CALMBE010000618.1 GCA_937860165.1 uncultured Planctomycetaceae bacterium | reverse complement strand
GCACAGGTGCACGGCTCGACAGTCGCCACGTTTTCCAAAGGTTGTAAACAAAGACCACTTGCCCGCCGATGATGGCTAGCCCAGCAAAGAGCCGTGTCATCCAGAAGGGATACGAACCATCAATCGAGGCTTCCCAAGGCTGCAAGGAAGCCCAGTAGTACCCTTGAAAAATCCCGGCGAGGGTCAAATCGAGAAACATCACCACGATTCCCGCCAGTGAAAGCCAGTAGTGCCATTCGCACAGGTTGCGACTGTACCACGAGCGTTTGAGCAAGCGCGGAAACAAGTAGGTCATCATGCCGAAGAACCACATGCTGAACACGCCGAACATGACCAAATGGGCGTGGCCGACGACCCAATCGGTGAAGTGAATCAACTTCTGGAAGGTATGAGTCACCTGCAGCGCGCACTGGGCACAGGTCACAAAGTACAACACCATCCCGGTGTAAAACCAGCGAATGGGGAGATTGGTCACGATGGCCCGCCCCGAGCCCCAGATCGTGCCAAAGAAGTTGATGATGACGGTCGTTACCACGAATTCAACGGCAATGGTCGAAACGATCGCCCCGTACTCCAGGAAGTCGGGAATCGGCGTGTACAAGAAATGGTGGATCCCATTGAGTGGATAGAAGAATGCCAAGCCCCAGAACCCGACCAGCGAAAGTCCATGGCTCCAGATGGGTTTCTTGAGCAAGATCGGGACAAAGTAGTACATCAAGCCCCACGCTAGCGGTGTGACGAACAGACCAACTAGGTCGTGAATAAACAGTCCCGCCACGGCACCAGCACTCGTGCCCGACACGAAGTACTCGGGCATGAAATTTCCCATCGCGTAGGTGAGAAAGGTCCAGACGAACGCGGCCATGAAGTACCAGAGGGTCACATACAGGGGCCCCTTGGTGCGGACGATCGGTGCCATGAAATTCACTGCCACCAGTGCCAGCCCCGCCAGTGCCAGGGGATCGATCCAAACGGGTGTTTCACCCCACTCGATTCCCTGAGCCTGACCAGCGAGAATGCCGAATGCGGTCGAGAGCACCACCACCTGCCAAGCCACGAAAATGAAGTAGGAAAGGACCCGATTCAGGACAGGCCGGAGTGTCAGCCGGGGAATCGCCCAGTGCAGCGCCCCTAGGAAGCAATTCGCAATGAATCCATAAGCAATCGCATTGGTGTGAACCATCCGCCAACGTCCGGGAGAAAGATATTCGCTGCCGGCCAGGGGATTCCAACTCACGAGTTGGAGGGCCATCAACAGGCCCCCTGCCATGGAAATAAACAGATATGCCAGGGCCGCCAGGAAATACCACATCACGAGCCGCTCCTCGACCAGGGAGTCAGCCGTCACGTCTGCATGGGGATCATCGTATGTCGTAGTCATTTTGCTGCTTCTTGCTCCGTTACCCTGTGATAGGGCACGTAATCTCCCAGTGGAGAAACCAAGACCATCGTCCAACCGAATACTAAGTGCGTTGCGGCAGCCACCCACCAGGGAACTCGATTCACGATCAAGTTTTCCTCGGACATGTCGACGGCCTCAGGTTGTAGCCAAGCGAGGATGCCATAAAAGTTGAGCAGCCAAATCAGGAGCGATACCACCGTGGCGATCACGAGCTTCGTGCCGAGCGACTTGTCGGTGCCCCAGAGTTTGAGGGCCAAGTACAAGGGGATCCCCAACAACATGCCGGTCCCGAGGTACAAGCAACACCCAATCGCCAACATCAGCCCTGATTGCTCGGGGGGCAATTCAAACGCCCGATCTCCCAGCGGAAAAGTGAGATAACTGCGAATGATTTCTAACGGATGTTTACCCGTTAGCGCCGAGCCCACGATGTTGAAAATCAAACTGGCCATCGCCCCGAAGATGCCCAACATGAATCCCGTTGTGGCGTAGTAAGCCGTGTAAAAGCCCGTCGGGCGAAATGGGGCGTATTCCGTGTCCGCGGCGATTTGCGATTCCAGCTCGCCCACGCGCCGTTTGAGTTCGGCCAGTTCAGATTGTTTTGCTGGGGTATCCATGCGGAATGTCTCGACTGTCAGATTTTTTCTGGCAAATTGCTGTCAACTTGCTGGGATCCGCTTAAGCCGCTTGGGCGGCAGGTTCGGTTTCGGGGGTGGTTTCTGGTTCCTCGGCAGCGGGCTCTTCTGCCGCCGGAGTTTCGGTTGCCGGTGCGTCAGCCGCAGGCACGGTGGTCGGCAAGTCCGCTTCGCTCAGCGGAGGCTTCCCTTCACGGCGTCGCTCGCCCGTGGCCTTGATAAAGTGAACGAGTTGCCAAATCGCGTCGGGGTCGTTCGCAAATAATTTCTCGAACGCCGGCATCGGAGTGCCGTTGATCCCCGAGTAAATGCGCCGATAAATGTCGATCGGTCGACCACCCCCTCGGAACATCCCCGAGGAGAGGTCGGCTGCCGCGGCTTTGTTTCCCCAGGTATCGAGGCCGACTTCGACCTTTTCCATCGAGCCCCCGCGACCGAATTTTCCGTGGCACTTATTGCACGCATGTTGCAAAAAGAGTTGGTGCCCTGCTTGGACGGAATCGTCGGTCATCGCGGGCATTGAGGAGACCGGCATGACAATCAAATTCGTGGAGTCGTGCCAGGGTGTGAGAATTTCCTGCACGACATCTTTCAACCCCGCTGCATCGGGAAGTTCGCCATCCTCATAGGCGATGCCTGCCAACACCCGTTCAAATTCGCCTCGCAATGAAAGGGCAATCACATAGTCCACCACGGCCTGAACTTCGTCATCGGTAAAGCGGTCGAACGACGGCATCGAGGTGCCGGTGACCCCACGACGCACCGTGCGAACCAGATCCGCGCGGCGAGGTTTTTTGCCGTAAGGGGTCGAAGTAAACTTGAACACACCATGCGTGTAGTTGCGGGGCTTCGGGTCCAAGTATTGCGCCGCCGGGCCCAGGCCATCGCCATTCACGCCGTGACACTGGGTGCAGTAGCGTGCATAAAGAGCATAGCCGTGCTGGAGTGAGTCGCTGGTCGCTTTTTCGCCCAGTGAAATCGGCTTCTCGGGTGTGCCGGCAGTACTCTTCAGGACCGCAGCGATCTCTGCCTGCAAGCCCTGATAGGTCTTGAACTCTTCGGGATCTTCAATCTCATTGGTAAGCTCCAGAACCTCCTTAGCCGGGGCGAAACGGGGGGGGGACGCCCGGCGACATCCTCCCTGAGGGGCCATGAGGCTCATCACCAGAAGTAACCACAGCCCTGGTCGGATTTTTTGCAAGATTCGATTCCTCGCCGACAGAGGGACAAAATAGGGTTGAAGCTCGGAATAATCGAAGATATTCGTACTCCAGGGATACAGGGCCAATGACTTTTTCACAATGGCGGGTGCCATGGCCACGGCGGTACTCCG
>CALMBE010000617.1 GCA_937860165.1 uncultured Planctomycetaceae bacterium | reverse complement strand
CGCCCATTTGCCGCATGTTGTTCACGCATTGGCTCCGCCGGGCTGCTTCTCGTGCGGCGTGAATCGCTGGCAAGAGGAGAGCCACCAAGACACCGATGATCGAAATTACGACCAGCAGTTCCACGATTGTGAAACCGGACCAACGGGAACGCGGTTGAACCTGGCGAAATATCAAGGCAAACGGGCCTCGGGAGATGGCAGTGGAGTCCTATGTCTAGGATAGTTCCCCCGAAAGCCCCTGTCGAATTTTTTTCCGGACCTAGATCAACTTCGTTCCGCTGAGGGCAATTTCCCAAAAAAGCCCTACCAGGAAAGAATCGAGCCGCGCACGTCAGTAAGCGGAGCGGGAAGAATTAAGCCACGACGGCACGAAGGGCACGAAGGAATTCAGGAGCGAACGATAATCTGCGCTGATGAGCACTAACAAGAAATTATTAGTGTCGATAGGTGTAAATTAGTGTTCTGATATCATCGAATTGTCAAAGAGCTTTCGCCAGGACTTGCATGGTTTTTTGGCGACACGATTATTTGCACCCTACGGTTTGTGTCCTTCGGGCGATATTGTGGTATGATGGGGGTATCGGCTGCCAATAAATCCGTGAGGAATTGCACTATGGATATTCAAGCTCAACACTTGCTTTCTGAAGCCCTGAAGCTTCCCGCCGTTTCACGGGAAGATTTGGCGGTACGATTGCTGGGGAGTCTTGAAACGCCCGGGGCCGAGGTCGAAGAAGTCCGGCAGGCCTGGGTCGAAGAGATCGACCGTCGAGTTGCCAAAATGGAGAATGGGGAATCTGCCGCAATCCCTATCGAAGTCGCTTGGCCTAATATCACTGGCAAACCCTGGCGATCGAAGTCATCGCACCATGATTAAAGGACTGGCATTTTTGCCAGAAGTGCCTGGCGAGATTGAAGCGGCTCGCGATTGGTACGCCGTGCGGAATCCCAAGGTCGCCGGGCAGTTCCTAAATGCCCTGGAGGGGGCGGTCGATTTGATCGAAAACCATCCACAGCATGGAGCCTACCACGATGACAGGCGACTTTATCGCTACCGTCGCTTGACGAAGTTCCCCTTCATTGTCGTCTACCGCGAATACGAAGGAACGGACGCTGATCGTCGCTGTCTACCACACCAGCCGACACCCGGATACATGGAAGGATCGGCTGCGATGACCCACTCTGCGTCTCGGCGGTAAACTATTTTGAACCACGAAGCCACGAAGAACACGACGGCATTCAGGAGCGAACAATAATCAACGCTGATGAACGCTAATGGGAAATTATTAGTGGCGATTAGCGTCGATTAGTGTGTTGAAATAATCGAATTGTCAAACAACTTTGTTAGGAATCACGATTCTGTACGACAGCGAAGATTCGCTCCCTACGGACCGAGTCAATCAAAGACTCCCGACCCGAATGGCACTTAAACTTTCGTAAGTCGTTGCGGCGTAATGTGATCTGGACTTAAAAGGCCTCGCTTGTCATAGAGGCGGTGCAAACTAACCAGCACCCGATGGCAAGGAAGCCCCGATGTGTTTTTCGTTGCGTTTGGCCGTGCTGCAAGCACGGCGTCAGAGAGAGCTGTATTTCGCCGGGTGCCACTGGCTTGCCAGTGTTTTTTGACTGCCTGGCTCTTGCTCGTTGAACCGGATTCGGCTTCTCTAGCTTGTTTGATGATACTCTGCAAAGACTTCGACAGAGCTAAAGAGTGTGTGAACCTGACGAACAACAGCGATTTTGTTGGTTGCACGATGTATCGGCGATCCCGCCTCAAGAATTACACTGGCAAGCCAGTGCCATCCGACATTGTCGTTCCCTCACACCACTCTTAACCACTCAAAATTCCACAAGGGATTGCCACATTCGCCGCAGCTCGCGCCATTGCCGAGAACCCGGCCGTGGCATGCGCCGCAATCACCAATCGCCGGCAGCAACTCGAGTTGCTCCGACCGTTTTTGCTCGGCACGCTCGGTGTTGCCAAAGGCCATCGCCGCGACTATCCGCACGCTCAAAGGAAACAGATGATAGAGCACCGCCGGTGCCCGAATACTCTCCGGCACGGCATGCTGAAGTTTGGATGCCAGCCGAAGACGACGGTCTTTATCGGGCAGATCGGAATAAGGATCGGCGATTCGCTTAAGATCTGATTCGTGGCCGTCGTCCGCGCGAAGTTTAATAGTCCAATAGAGAAACCACTCGCCCGGACCCCCAAGATATCCCCCCTGGGTCACCTCATCGGCAACCACAACGGCCGCGTAGGCGTCGATCTCATGGCTAGCCCGCTCGATCTGTGTCATCTGTTGCGAGCCGGACGTGGGCGCCAACATGGAGTCGGTAACGATGCGTACCACGTCGTCATGAAGTCGCCTGATTAGCAAGTCACGTAACTGTGTCAGTCCCGTCGTCAAACGATCGACAATCTCCGCGGCGGGAAGCGTCAGGCAATGCGCGGCCAAGTCGGCTACGGCTCGGTCTCGTCGCGGGATTTGATTCGGCATGGATTTCTCCCAGGGTGACTCGCGTCATGCGGCAACTGCGGTGACAAGTGAGACTCTATTGTACATCAGCCGCCTACGGCTTTGCGACCGTCGCGCTCTTTTGCGGCCTCGGTGTTCAGTTCCCCGCGCGGCCAAAAATAGTTGTGGAACCTACTCGTCAAATCGGCGGTTGAAAAGGGGACGCAGTCTCTTTTATTGACAAATGAGCTGCGTCCCCTTTTCTTCCCTTTTCTTCCCAAAAGACCCCCGAACCCTTGTCACTCAAAACCAGCGGCGGACTCGATTCGCGTAATCCTGCCACGCCCGGCCATGCGTGCGGGCCAGCCAAGGTTCTTCCCCCAACACGACCCGCAGCTGAAATGCCACCGCCAGGCAGAATGCGTAGATCAACACACCCCTCGATCCGAACGCGATCGCCCAGCCGAGTATCAACAGGGTCACGCTCACGTACATGGGATTCCGTGTGAAGTGGTATAAACCTACTACCACCAGATTCTTCGGTGGAGACCAAGGAGCCAAGGTACCTTTGCCAATGACATAAAAATCGCGGACGCACCACAACAGACCAATCAGCCCCAACGCTGCTGGCACAAGACCCAGTGGCTGAACAATCTCCGTATGCCTCGACGACCACAACAAGACGCCGGGCAGGACAAAAGCCATCACACCGGGCAACAAAAGCAAGGCTAACAAAGCGCGGACGAACATAGGCGTTCCCTAGCGATAATCACACGGACATAATTCTACCGCACCAAGTCAGATTTACCACGATGAATTGCCGGGTAGTGGCAGGGCCAATGACTTTTTCACAATGGAGGGTGCCATGGCTACGGCGGTACTCCGCAGTGGCCATGTTTTCTCGACGATTCACATGCTCACGCTGGAGTACCAGCGTGAGCATGGCACCCCAAAGTGAAAAAGTGATCGGCCCCCCTTCCCCCTTTTTTACTTGGAATTGGCCGCGCAATTTGAGACAATGAGGCTCGGACCATTCCAGGGAAACTAGCTTTGTCCCAAAACATGAGCCGAAGGCGCTAGCGTCGGGTGAACCCTGAAAAAACCCGAGGCTAGCGCCTTCGGCTCATCAGATGTTTCGATTAAGCCTAGCCAGTTGGCTCGAAGGTCCTCGCAATGACAGGAAACGGATTACCTGTCGAATCCGTTCGGCATAGTACTCAGAAGTCTACGAAAATTCACATGAATTCGACGAATAATGAACCTCGCCGATTTAATTGGTGTCGAGATTCGCGGCAAAACACGCAAACACCCGGAGCAATATGCCGCGAGTTTAGCACCAAAATGTGGGACCCCCCGTTGGGATGCAAAACTGGACCCGAGACAGCGATTGTTTGCGGAGAAAGTGGTGTCGAGCAACGTCCGACGACTCCGAGTTCACGCCATGGCAAACTACCCGGATATTTCGTAGAATGGCTTGTTTAGGATTTTCCCGCAGGACGCAGTGTTGCGTCTCAGCGGGAGCTAATAATCTGTTTGACCTTTAATTGATCCACACATGAAACCACGCACCCTGTTTCAAAAAATCTGGGACAATCACGTCGTCCACCAAGAGCCCGGTCGGCAGACGATGCTTTACATCGATCTGCAACTGGTTCACGAAGTCACTAGTGCGCAGGCCTTCGAGGGGCTGCGGCTGACCGAACGCAAGGTGCGGCGCCCTGAGCGGACCATCGCCACGGCCGATCACAATGTGCCGACTTCGGACCGCAGTTTACCGATCCTCGATCCGATCTCGAAGAAACAGATCGACACGCTCCGCCAGAACTGCCAAGAGTTTGGCATCACCTATTACGACCTGCACAATCCCCAGCAAGGTATTGTGCATGTGATTGGCCCCGAGTTGGGTTACACCCAGCCAGGGATGACAATTGTTTGCGGTGACAGCCACACCTCGACGCATGGTGCATTCGGCGCGCTGGCCCATGGCATCGGCACGTCGGAGGTCGAGCATGTGCTCGCCACCCAGACGCTGATCCAGAAGAAGTCCAAGAACATGCGCGTGATGGTCGACGGCGTGCTGCCGGAAGGGCTGTTTGCGAAGGACATCATCCTGGCCATCATCGGCGAGATCGGCACCGGTGGCGGCACGGGCTACGTGATCGAGTTCGCAGGCGAGG
>CALMBE010000616.1 GCA_937860165.1 uncultured Planctomycetaceae bacterium | reverse complement strand
CGGCGAGCTGCCGGGCTAACTTCTGGCCTAGGGCGGTAAGTTCGACGACCGGCTTACCGGTCCGGAGGGTCTCACGGCTGACGGTGTGTCGGCGACGTTGAACCTCCTCGCGATGCTCTCTGAAATCGAGCAGGTGGCCGGTGACCAGCGACATGCCGGCCGAGAACGGAGAGTGAACCGCGCGAATCAGCTCAGTCACATAGCGCGGCTGCTCGATTGCTGCGTCGATTGCATTCTCCCTGGGAGCGATGATCACGTGCTCCCGAGTCAATAGCTCTTCAGTTGTCTCGACCTCGCAGGTTTCGTGAAGGTGCTCGTCGGTCCGGATACGACGCTCATAAACACCCTCCCGAGCGACGTGCTGAGAGGTCGATGTGGTGGCGGACCGGGAAAGCACCCGATCCGTCGCCACCGAACGGCTGTAACGGAATTGGGCGACTGTCCGTTCGTTGTTGCAGTACTCGAAGCTTCCGACGAAGGCCCGTTCAGCAAGGCGCTCGCAAGCCTGGTGGAGGTTGAAGGCGGGGATCACCGCCTGGCCGTCGAGGTGTCTCAAGACTTCCTGGCGATAGCCGAACTCCGGCCGGCTCTCGCACCGACTGGGAAGCACGACGTTCACGTCTGGAAGCCCATCGCACGTTTGATGGACAATCTGATCGACGGCCAGGCGTGGATCGCGGCCGAGCGCTGGAGCGTGCAACTCCGAATTACAGGCGACTATCCGTCGGATCAGAACGGGAACTGCCGCAGCCTTTCTGCGTAGCTCCAACGCACACTGTTGGGCGAGTGAATCAAACTCCCGCGGCGGCAGCGTCATACAATCACTGCACTGTGACAGAGGCAGCGATTGCACGGTGGCGCGGACCACCTTGACGATGGCGGGCGTTGCTTGCTGAAGCTGCTCCGTCGGCAAGACAGTGGATTGTGGCGATTCAAGGGAAAGTGAGGGTTTTTCGATTGTGGAGAACATGATTGATTCCTTCTCAGAGAACAGGGATGGAAAGTGAGTCCAGGGACACGACGACTTATGCCGTCTTGGCTTTCATTTCGGATGTGCTGACAGTTTCTGACCGGCCGGCCGAGGTGCTGACGGAGTGACCGTTGCCGGTCGACACGTTGCCGGCATTCGCACCGAATAATTCGGCGGCGCCCATCGCTTTGACGAGGTACTCCGTGATCCGCCGGCGATCAATCACTTTTGGTCCCAGGTTGGGCACTCCGCGGGGCTCGACCCGCACACAGGCCGCCTTGCGACCAGTCAGTTCGCACTCGGCAATGCCGGCGTCGGTGACAACTAGCGAAAACTCTTGATGTCTCATGTTCTGTTCTCCTTTGTTACAGGGTGTAATAGTCGGCGGATCACCTCGATTCGCCAGACTCTGATCGACTTTCACTAGCAGCTAGTCCGGAGTTGCCCGGATAGGATTGTGGCCATTGAAGACCAGTTGCTTGCATTTGCGTATTCTGTCTCTTGGCGCCGGTTATGGGTTCAAACTGCCTGTTGACAAACGAATGCTTGCGTCGGCGACTCCTCGCAGTGACCTGCGACCGTCGCGGCTTAGAATAGTGAGTTGCCTGAAGAAATCTTTTTCTGCGCTTGCCAACAAACGCGCGCTTGACAAAAGTCGTGGTTCTCCCGAGTGCGTTCGACCGCATCCGCCATGCCCGCCGGAAGGTGATTCCAAGGGCACATACTGAGATCACGACCTGCTAAGGACAGCTCGCAGTACGTCTACAAGCGTTTTCTTGACAGCCCGCCGGAAGGCGACGTAGGTTGCTCTGAGTCAGTGAGGGCGACGATCCAAGCAAGCGGCCGTGGCCGCCTTGACTACTACGGCACGCAAAGCTGATCGACAGAGTACGTCCGGGCTGTTGGCCTGCTCGCGATGTCACAGTGAAACGCTCGCCGGCCCCCAAACTGACCCCTACTCCTTGACATCCGGATAGTGATGGGTGCAATCTTTCTGCATGCAATAAGACTTGGAGCATGCACGAGTAAGGTTCACCCCGATCCGATTCGGCGCAAGCAGTTCGGAGTCGTCGCCGGGCGACATTGCTGAGATTGAGCGAGAAGCGGCTAAGGAGCGCGATAAAATAGGGCAGTTGCTTCAAACGGGAAGGACGGACGCCGCGGTGTTCCAGGCGACCCGGATATCGTATGCAATGGCAAAGGCGCTCGGATATGAGCACCCTATGGCGCTCAAGGCTTTGGACGAGGTGCGACGGTTAATGCAGCAGTTCCCGCAAACGAGGGATGAGATATTTTTTGACGAGTGGGAATGAGCTGCTAGGGTTAAGTTGGATTTCAGAGAATGGCAGGGAATAGAGACGTGTCAGTTACTGCAAAAACAACTCTTCGAGAGGAAGCCAAGCGACGGCTCGAAATACGCAAGGGCAGAATTGCCACCTGCCTAGCAATGATTGGAATCCACGAATCCGATATGCAGGAAGAGGCGTCGTTGGTGGTGCACGAAGAGATGGAGCGAGGACACGAGCAGGCAACTGCCGCTTACGTGGTGCAGCGACTCGTGAGCAAGCACGGCAGTCAAACTGCCGTGGCGAGTCTGTTCAATATCAGGCAACAAGCGATTTCCAATTGGCTGAAGATCGGCTTGCCAACCGAACATGACGAGTCGTCGAGTGGCATGATGGCGATCATTCGGGCCGAATTCGGCGATGACTTTATGCCCTCGCTCATGTGGCGCGACATTGTTGGGTACCGTCGCGCGATGCTGGCCATTGATACGGCTTACCTGGACTGTGAAGGGCTGCGCCCGATGACTCACGAACACGCGCTTGCCGTCGTTCTCGCGGGCCAGAATCGTGAGTTCTGCGAGGCCCTGGAGCAAGCCGACGACACAGCAATCCGTCTCTCCGGCTTGGCTGTGCTTGAAGCGACAGACAATGTGCAAGAGCTCGGTAAGCGCAAGGCGATCTTGAATCCCGCGCACCTAGCAACTTACTGGCGGTCGTGGTGGCGGCAACTGGGGGTTGTCCGGGCCGTGTCTCGGTTTGCAGAGGGAGGTGGAGCATGAGGGAATCAGCGAGCGAATTGGATCATGTCGTTGCAGGAAAACTACTCTTTGCCGGGCATGCTCCGGAGTCAGTCATCAGGGCAGCTCGTGAGAGAGCGACGCCCCTGGGGCAATTCGTCTATGAGGCGACGAGACCGTTCGGAGACGATCCGAAATTATATTTGAGCGTTGATCGAAACGGATTTCTTAACGAGCGGCGACTCGAATTGCTGCAACATTTTGCGGACGGTGTCCGTGTGGCGGAAGACGCCATGGAGGAAGGGAAGTGGCATTTCGCTTGCCTTTGCTTGGAGAGGCTGACGGATGCGGCGGTTGCACTGATCGGACCGGGGGATGGGCGTACAATGCTGGCCCAATCCATGCTCGCAACGGTCGTGCAATGGCTCGGTGAATTCGAGCGGGCGGAGGAACTACTTCTAGACGTTCGGGACCAGTCTCAGGCCACAACCGCCCCGTTCGGTTCCGAGTATATGGCCACTTACCAATTGGGCGGCCTCTACCAAGCTTCCGGCCGGTGGGCTCAGGCTCAAGAAGCATATCAACAAGCGACGTCGCTGCCGGAAGGCGTTATAAACCCTGCCGTGAGAGTCGACACGTTCAATGGTTTAGCGATGGTCCAAAGCGTTTTGGGGAACCAACGGGAAGCGCTCCGTTCAATCGACGAGATCGTGCGACTTTGGCCGGACCTTGCCGAGAAGTTTCCGGACTCGAATGCCAAAGTAAATACTACTCAGGGCATCGTCGCTGGACGGCTGGGCGACTATGAAAGTGCATTGCAGCACTTTGAACGGGCCTTAAGTTGGGTCGATAGCAATCGGTGGTATCACGGACTGCAACCCGTTCTTGGCATGCACGGCGGAATTGTTGCCGAAGCTGCTGGTCGGCCAGAGATCGCCATCACATACTTCGCGCTCGCCGTTGAATTCGCGAACCCACACACGCGAAACGGGCGTTGGATCGCGGAACGCGGCAACGAACGGCTGGGATCGCTTTACCTACAATGCGGTCGCTTCGACGAGGCGAACAAGTGCTTTCAATCTCAATATCAGCTTGCCCAATCGGTCGGAAATGTCCTTGGTGCGACTCTCGGGGCATTTGGGGGCGCGATTATCCTGCACGCAAAGCGTAAGCACAAAGCAGCGGCGATGGCGTATCAATCATTGATTGAGAGGATCGAAGCGATTGTGACGGATGACACGGAGAGGGCCCTGAGGGATCAGCTCGAGCGCCTCGGCCGTGCCATGGAACTCAACCTAGCTCGTTGCCTGCAAGGCCTCCCAGCCCTGGCATTCGTCCCACGCCCCATCGATCTGATGTCCAACGAACTTTCCTGACTCCTCGTAGCGAGCCCAGCAAATGAATAGTGTACATGTGTATACATTAAATACTTTATGTTTATCGAGGTTTTGCTTGCCAATTCCGTTCCCTTTTGGCAATTCGGCGATTCTCTGTCCGTGACGTGCTGCGGCTGTTAAGCAAGCAACACCTCAAAACTCTACCGTTGTCAAGCGGGATCGGCTGTTGATCGTGCCGCGGGCCAATCGCGCGGCGGTGTTGATTGGTGATTTGGTTCCCCTCATTGCGAAGAGCGCGGTCGATGCACCGGCCGGCCTGGCGGCGCGGCCGCGACCGCTGGAGAGAACGCCTCAAGAATAGAGAACTGACACATGGTGTGTTGTTGCCGACGGACGTAAGTGCGAAGTGCCTTACGAGCGTGGCGACTTCAACGTCTTGGGCGCTGCGCGGAAGGCAGATTCGTCACCGCGATGAAAATAGATCGTGCCTTCGATGCCCTCTTCCGATAGGCGAACCCAGCCGCGCCCGCTTGCCGGGTCGCATTCGTCGGCACCTTCCCAACTGAATTCAATGCTGGGCGAGTCGTCGTGAGTTGACTCCCGCCAGTCGATGCAGCCGCGAACATAGATGAATTGAAAACTCCCGAGCCCGTTCGTCTCGAACTCGAAGAAACCCTCGACTTCTTCGTCGACCACGTCCTGATCCCACTGGTCCATCCAGGTGATTCGCCAGCGGCCGACGAATGGCGACTTTATACGAGGTGTCTTGGCCATGAACTCGTCACGCTTTCGTCAAAGGGTGTGGATCGCAAACGAGTTCCTCGAACAGATCTTGTAGGTCGTGATCGGGGTTCGTGACTCGGGCGGGATTCGGCGAAGTGAACTGAAACAGGTTTGCGTGGAGCGCAATAAAATGGCGTAGATCGGCGAGCGACTTGATCCAATGCGATTCCAATTCTACGCGATCAACGACGCCTTGTTTCAGCACGTCGATTTGTGCCCAGTCATGACTATCGGGGCCAAAGAACCGAATGATTCGGTTGTTGCTTGGGTTTGTCATCGCTTTGAGATAGCCGAGTTTGGGACAAAACAATAGTACGCCGACATTGGCGGCCTCGCACCGGCCCAGATCGGGGCAAAACTGGATGATACTGTAATAACCTTGTGTGGGGGTCATCACGTTCAGGCTCTCGCTTTCTTGCGTTTGGTTTTCGCCTCGGGTGCGTTGGCCCGCTGCGTTTGAATCCGCGCCAGCAACTCTGCCGCCGTCTCGTACTCGCGGCCCTCTTGTCGCGCGAGTTCGGCTTCGGTGGGGACGAGCTCGCCGTGGAAGGCTTTGGCTAAGATTGCCTGGGTGAGCTTGTCGGCACGAGCGGTGGCGACGACTACGCGGCGTTCGATTGCGTCGGCCAGTTTGAAGAGGGCATCGACACGGCGGACGATCTCGCGCTGTTCGCAGAGCGTGGGAAGGAGAATCTTAGTCACCCTTATCTGGTCGAATCCCAGATGGGGGCGCCCTTCTCCATATGTGTATCGTTTGTACTCGCCGCGTCCGTGCGACTCTGAGTTTAAGTAGAGATTCAGGTAAGGCGCGTGCCGGGGCTCAACCGGACGCATAATAGCTACGCTCTGGCAAACGTAGTGTTCCGGGAGATCTTCATCTATGGGACAAACATGGCCGGTGTTTGCGCCGACAATTGTAACGAGCAGATCGCCCTTTCTCACCTGAGAGCGCACTCGATCGCGGTTGTTCTCGGGCGGATCAACTTGCTGTCTCGTCGACAAGTCAAGTTTGTACGGCCGGACGTTCTGTGCCATGATGAATGTTCCGGTTCCACTCCCGTAGTATTTGCTCCAGGCGCGTGAACCGCTTGTGATAAGTGAAGTAAGGGAATCCATACTAACAGCGGCCCATCCGTCTGGCGGTTCCAAGTCGCTGGCAGGGTCGAACTCATCGGGTGGCTTGTAGCGAGTCATCACGAACTGCTCCCAATCAATCTTACGTCTGTTCGTGAGTGACTCAACCTCCGTTAATAGGTCTTTTCCTGCTCCAAATTTCTCCCTCCATTCCGCAGTCAGTCTTCCATCACACGCGGCGGTGAGTACCGCTTGGCGGAAGCGTTTGAGGATTTGGGGGACGCGGGCCAGGCGCTGGCGGGCCGTTTGCACGCGGGCCAAGAGCGCCTCCACCTTCGCCACAATCCGCCGCTGCTCCGCCAGGGGGGGAAGGGGTGTAACAATTTCATCAAATACATTCGGGTCTACGTGAGGAATGCCCGTTCCACGGGTTTGCCCATTCAACGTGCCATAGACGAAAGCGAGGAAGTAGTGAAGTAAGCCGGAGTCGAGCACATCTGATGTCACCGCTGAAAGTGTTGATCCTAACGCTCCGTTACAAGGAGCGAAGCCTGAAAGCCCCGAACGCGCTCCATCCCACACAACGAGTGGCGTTCCCCCTTTGACTAAAACCGAGTCTTTCGGCGGGGCATACTTACGAAAGGTTCGCAATTCGAACGCTTTAATATCTAAGTAGGGGACCAGCCCTTCGGACTTGTGATCTTGCAGCCCGGTCGGCTTTTTACCTTTCTGGCGCCGAGTGATTTCTTTGAGGGTCGAAATCGCCCATCCTTCTGGAAGATCGTCATTGACTTCATCATCCGCACTCATGCCGCGCCCTTTCCAGGAGCATCAGCGGCAGTCCTGAACCCTGTAGGTAAGCTCTGTAGGTTTGCGGAGAACTCTGTAGGTAAGGGGGGAACCCTGTAGGTTGCCGGCAACCAAGAGGGCGAACTCGCGCAATAACAGGGGTTCTTCGAGGTAAAAACAGGGGTTACCCCTGCTATTGCCCCCTTATGGCAGGGGCTCGCCTGCCTGCCCAATGGGGTAGCTGCTGAAGGGCTCTGGATAAAATGGGGTGACTTCAGCGCAGGCGGCTCCGTTCGCAGGCGGCGTGCTGCAGCGCCAGACGCTTCGGATTTTGGCTCAGTTGCTTTGTGGTAAGGCATGGTGTAGAGTAAATTGCAGCTGGTGGACAAAATTCGGCTCCATGCCGTGAGAGTAATCGGGCAACCGACAGCTCCTATATTCGCCGGCTATTTTTTTGCGCGGGTCTCTAGGGTAAGCGGTTTGGACTGGGTGTAGTAGATACCGGTCGGGGCGTCGCGAAGGTCATCGCGATCCAGCACAAGTTTCACTTGGGGCCAGACCAAATTGAGAAACCGGTCCTCGTCTCGCTCGTAAAATCGCTGAAGAGCCCAGAGAAAGTAGTCAACCGCCTGGAGGCAGACGGCATCGACCGGGCTGGCGGGAATGATTTCGATAGGCGCTGAGCCGACGATACCCCACTTTTGGCGAAAAGATGCTCTAGCTGCTTGGAGGGCTTTGTCGAGCGATTCGGTGCGATCGGAGTTGCCGCGTCGGGCAAACGTGATCAAATACCCGTCGTCTTTGTGAAGTCGCTCGCGAAATCACTGACTGACACAGCGGTCGTAGAGTTGATTGGGATGGTAGCGGTAGCCGGGCCACAGCTTTCGATGGTTGATGACCTTGTCCAGGATAAATGCCTTATTGCGAACGACCGCGAAAAATTGCAGTTGATGTCGTGAAAAAAGGCTAAAGACCTCACGTCGTACTTCTGGTAGGTCGTCTTTCGCGTGAAACGACACGGCCGTTTTGCGTTGCTCTAACTTCATCGACGGAACGCCTTGAAAATAGGGATCCGCCATGAGCCTGGCCCGCAATTCGTTGAGTTCGGAGGCGAGTTTTTCGGGATCGACGATATCGAGCTTGCCGAGGATGAAGAACTTTGAGCATCCTTCTTTTCCAAGTAAGACTTTGCCGTGCGTATTAAAGAGGGTCGGATCGCCCGCCTCATCGACGAAGTAGTTGCGAATCGTCGGATTCTCTTTCAATTGGTCGCTCATCAGTTTTCAAGCTTGCGCAAGTCTCCGTTCTCCTTTACCGGCATTGCCAGGATCGCATTCAATTCGCCGATGGTGCCTTTCAGCTTTTCAATCAAACTGCGTGTGGATATGACTCGTCTCAAGTTACTTGGTCCGCCGACTGTTCCGTTTTGCCGAGGAAGTCGATTTCGAGCGGGCGATGTCCACCACTTTTCCACTTTCCAGGACGTAAGCGGGCGTGCCGGTTTGCTTGGCCATTTCGACGGCCTCCTGGGCCGCCCGGCGCAGGGCGATGAGTTCCGGCGTGTCGGCCACAACTCGGCTGTTGTGCTTGTCCGCAGCGACCGCAGCATCACCATTACCATTCTCCAGTAAAGCGAGGATAGCCTGCAATTCCCCAACGGCTCCAATAAGCTCCGCAATCGCGTCGGTCGCCAGCTCTTCTGGTTCGGGGAGCTCGTCGGCATCGTCGAGCGATTCTTCTTTGAGCCATTTTAGGCCGTCGAGCTTGAAGTCGCGCTCCCGCATCTCGGCCAGCGAGAACTTGCGCCAGCGGTCGCCATCAAGGTAACCTATGCCCGTGGGCGAGTCGGCGAGCTTACGCTTGGCGAGACCATTGGGATCGGCTCCGTAGCACTTTTGGAACTCGGCAAAGTGTGCCTTTGTGAGGGGGCGATCCTTTTTGGTGATACCGGGCACGTTGGTCCGGGCGTCGTAAATCCAGACCGCGTCGCTCGGCGCGCCCTTGGTGAAGAAAACCACGTTGGCCTTTACTCCTTGGCTGTACGGAGTGAACGTGCCACGCGGCAGCCGCAGAACGGTGTGCAGCCGGCAGTCTTCGGTGAGAATCTTGAAAACCTCGCCCGCCTGGTCGGCGAAGAGGCAATTGTCGGGGAGCACCACTGCGGCCCGGCCGCTGGGTTTGAGAACGGTGAGCACATGCTGAACGAAGTTAAGTTGCTTGTTGCTGGTAGCGATGGTGAAGTCGTCGCGGTCCGGGGCTTGGTTGGCACCCTTGGTGCCGAACGGCGGATTCGTGAGGATGCAATCGAATCGCTGGCCGGCGGGGGGCTCGTAGATCGTGTCGCCGAGCATGATCTGCGGCTCCAGGCCATGGAGCACGAGATTCATCAGGGCCAGCCGGCGGGGTGTTTCGCCGATGTCCTGGCCAAAATAGGTCTTCGCCTTAATCCGTTTGGCGACGGCCCGATCGAGGGCGCCTCCTGTGGTTTGCTGGACGAGCCATTCGTAGGCGGAGACCAAAAAGCCGCCAGTGCCGCAGGCTGGATCGCAGATGGTGAATTGGTTGTGGGCGCGGGGATCGGGCTTCATGCAGCGGACGATGGCGTCGATCAGCACGCGCGGCGTGAAGAGTTGCCCGGCTCCCTTCTTGCCTTCGCTGGCCGCTTTTTCGAGCAACCCTTCGTAGGCGGCCGCCTTCACGTCGACCCCCAGCGAGGTCCACTCGGTTTCGTCGATGCGGCTGATGAGCTGTTTGAGCGTGGTCGGTTTGGTGAACCGCGACTGCGACTGGCTGTAGATGTCGCCCAACAGCCCCGGCTGTCGGCCGAGCGTGCGGAGGATGTCGGTGTAGCCGTCCAGCAGGTCGGTGCCGCTGAGTTTGCACAGCGATTGCCAATCGCACTTGCGCGGCAACTCCAAGCTGCGCTCGTCGGCCATCTTGAGGAACAGGAGGTACGTCAACTGCTCGACGTATTCGGTGTACCCGATGCCATCGTGGCGCAGGTTGTGGCAAAAGCCCCAGAGTTTTTGGACGATGTCGCTCATGCGGCCAGTGCCTCGTTGATTTCATGAAGGAATGTTTCGAGTCGCCCGTCAAACACGCGATTGGCAACCACCCAACCCCCTTCGCGGCTGAAGACCGGAAGGTCGTCGAAATCGCTCAGGTCGATGGATAGGTTTTCGACGAGGTGGGCCCGGATACGGTCGAGCCACTGCTGCTGTGCTTCGGTGAACGATTTCCCGAAGGTAAGGTTACTGAGTGCCGCAGTGACTCGCTCGGCAGCAGTGAGTAGGGGTTCGGCCTCGCTTGCGGCGTGCTTGACCATCGAGATGATGTCGATGAGTGACTTGTGGTACTGGGCAGCGTGGGCTTTTTGCAGGTTCTCTTCGGTAAAGCGGAACTTGCTGGCCGAGAGCTTGGTACGAAGTTCGCTCAGGGCATCGGTTCCCCACTGCTGCGGGCGATCGAGCAGAATTCGCACCGCCTCGATGTGGTCGGGGTTCTCCTGGACGTAGCGGGCGAACGCGGCCAGATAGTCTTCCGGCTTGTGTTCACGGCCGGTACCGTCGCGGATGAGCCACTCGGACGTGACTTCGTCTTGAGCCTCCGGGGCGATGACAAAGCTACGCGGCGGACGTGGGTAGTTGACAAGCAAATCCTGGAACCGCTCATCGCGGAGCAGCTTCATGGTATCGCTGAATTGGTCTGCCAGGCGGCGGGGAAGCTCACGAGCGTATCGACCAACATCGCCATCGGTCAGGAATGCCGCGAACAGGTCGCGGGCCTCGCCCGACATCTCCTTGTCGATTCGTTGCAACCGGCGGATGAGGCAACGGACGTTGTAATCACGGTCGCGGTTCTGCCATATGTCGTCGATGATCTCCTTGATCGTGCGTGACGGCTTCTCCGGGGGTTCGCGGGTGAAGGCGGTCGCCTCACGAAAGTAGGCCAGCAGCGTCCCGTCAAAGCAGTCAAACACCGTGAAGTGGGACTTGTCGGGAAATTTTTCCCCCTTGCGCGTACCGCGGCCGAGCATTTGCTCGAACAGAATGCGTGATTTCACTGGCCGGAGGAATACGATGAACTCCAAATCAGGAATATCGACACCGGTCGAGAGCATATCGACCGACACGACGACCGCCGGATTGGGGCGGTTGCGGAACTCGCGGATTTGTTGCAAGGGGCGGTCGACGCGACCGGTGATCTTACGCACGAATGAGTCGCCGCGACCGAACGCCTCGCGGCAGAGCGCGACGAGTTGGTCGGCATGGGAGGTATGCGGCAGATCGTTGACGGCAAAAAAGAGCGTCTTGGGGAACCGGCCATACTTGGCTTCATGTTCGACGGCGTACTTCTTGATCTCGGCGATGATCTGGCGATTCGATTCGGGCGCTGTGACCTCCCGTTCGATCTGCGTCGTGTCGTACTGCCGTTCGTCTTCGAGCAAATCGAGCTGCTTTTGGCCGGTGGAGGGATCGACCAAGTTGATCTGCTCGCCTTCTTTGAGAAACAATCCCTGCAAGCG
>CALMBE010000615.1 GCA_937860165.1 uncultured Planctomycetaceae bacterium | reverse complement strand
CTCCCCGATACCGAGACGGTGGTGCCTCCGCAGCTCCCCGAGGAAGACCGCGAGCTCTCCGAGACGCCTGGCTTGGAACTCTCGCGGCGTCAGCGATTGGTGAATTGGCTGACCAACGAACAGAATGGTCGATTCGCGCAAGCGGCGGTCAATCGTGTTTGGCAGCAATTGTTTGGCCGGGGATTGGTGGAACCCGTCGATGACTTACGACCGGGGAACGAAGCAATCTGTCCGGAGCTTTTGGAATTGTTGAGCCGCGATTTTGCCGCGAGTAAGTTCGATTTACGCCGCTTGCTGCGGGCACTCGTGTTGAGCGACGCCTACCAACTCTCGAGCGCTGCTTCGACCGAGGACACGTCGCAATCGCTGTGCTTCGCCCGAATGAACATGAAGTATTTTACTGCCGATCAGCTTTATGACTGCATTGCCGTAGCCACCAGTAGCGAGGCCAACCCGACCAGCAATCCGCAAAATGCCGGGCTGGCACGCACCGAGAACTCCAGCCGCGAGGCCTTTATTCGGCAGTTTCGTGTGGCACCTGGCAGCCGCACCGATTATCAAGCCGGCGTTCCGCAGGTACTTACCCTGATGCACGGCGGCGTAGTCCATGGTGCTACGGACCTAGCCAGTAGTGGGTTGCTGAAGTCGCTTGGGGCACCGTTTTTCTCTGACGACCAGCGACTGGACACCCTCTTCTTGGCAACACTCTCACGGAGCCCCAAGCAAGCAGAACGAGAAAAGCTTCTGGCTTACATAGCGGAAGCTACTAACGCCCAGCAGCGGCAGACACGATTGGGAGATGTGTTGTGGGCCCTCTTGAATAGCGCGGAATTCACTTTTATTCACTAACGAACTCGCCAGCCAATGGGTGGCTGGCTTTGCGAGGGATTGCCATGAACGAACTGGATCGTCGACGTTGGTTACAGGCTGCGGGAGGTTGTTTGTGTGGCGTGAGTGTCAGCGGCTGGTTGCCCGCGCTGGCGCAGCAAATCGCGGCCGACCCCAGTCGCCGTCGCCATTGCATCTTGTTGTGGATGGCAGGAGGGCCAAGCCAGACCGACACGTTTGACATGAAGCCGGACCATGAGAATGGTGGAGAGTTCCATGAAATCGCCACCAGTGTGCCGGGAATCCGCTTCTGCGAGCACCTGCCGCTCTTGGCAAAACAGGCCGGCGATCTGGCTATTATTCGCGGCTTAACCACCAAGGAAGGTGACCATGGTCGCGGAACGCATTTGATGCGCACCGGTCGAGCACCCATGGGGATCGAAAAATTCCCTTCCATGGGTGCTGCCCTTGCCAAGCAACTCGAGTCAAACGAGGTCGCTTTGCCTCCCTATGTGAGCATTGCCCCTTTTCGTGCGTTTAGTGCCGAGTCGTTTGGACCAGGGTTTTTAGGCCCCAAGTATTCGCCGTTGATCGTCGGGGAAACCTCGGGTGGCGCGCCGCCTGCGGGTAAACAATTTGCCGAACTCAAGGTCGATGCACTCGCTCCACCCAACGGAGTTACCAAAGAACAAATGGAACATCGGCTGGAAATCTGGCAGGCCTTGGAAGAGGGCTTTCTTACGGATCACAAAGTCGATGCGACTCAGGCCCATCGCACGATCTACGAGAACTCGCTACGAATGATTAAGAGCGACGCATCGCTAGCGTTTGACTTATCGCAGGAACCCGAGAAAGTTCGGGCGGCCTACGGAAAAGGAATGTTCGGACAAGGATGTCTGCTCGCGCGGAGGTTGGTCGAGCAAGGCGTTCCCTTCGTGGAAGTTTCGCTCAATACGGCCACGATCGGCAGTTTCGGCTGGGATACGCACGCCAATAATTTTGAAGCCGTCAAAGCACTTTCGGCCGAGTTGGATGCCGGTTGGGCCACACTGATGAACGATCTGAGAGAACGAGGATTACTGGAATCGACTACCATCATCTGGATGGGTGAATTCGGTCGCACCCCAAAAATCAACGGCTCTGCTGGACGCGACCACTTCCCGCAGGCGTGGAGCTGCGTGTTGGCGGGAGGTGGCATTGCCGGGGGGCAAGTGTATGGTCAGACCAGTAAAGACGGCACACATGTGGAAGAAAACCCCTCGACGGTGACCGATGTGTTGGCCACTTTGTGCTCGGCCCTAGGAGTCGACCCGGCAACGCAGAATATGTCCACCTCGGGTCGACCGATCGCGATTGTCGAAGGGTCCCCCATCGAAAAACTCCTGGCCTGACTGTTGAAAATGAACGACATGCGATTCGCCACCATTGTTTTGCGACTTAGAATGTCTCGCTGGATCGCTTCGCTGCGATTGGCTATTGGGTTTGCGTTGGTATCGTGTTCCTGTTTGCCGGGGACGGCTGCCCCCGATGCAGCAGCGATTCTCGCCCAAGAGCCTCTGGCAACGTGTGAAGTTACCGCTGTTAAGCCTCCTCAACCCGTAACTCCGCCCCCCGGTGTGTTAGCTCTGGGGATGAACGAGCAGGAATCTACCGATCCGCTCGACAATTACTCCCGAGGCCCCGACGGGCAGTGGGTGATTCCGGCAGAGGTCGATCGTGCGAATCCGTGGGTACGACTTTTGGTTTTCGCACCGGACCGTCCGATGTTGGTGGACATTGCGATCTTCATTGATGGAAAACCCTTCACGGCTGCCCGAGAGGAACTGATCGACAACCTGCTCGATCATGCCACGGTAGAATCCCTGGTGCGTGAGGCGGTGAATGTCCCGCTGCCTGAAGACTTGCCTGCAACACAAGAAGTGGAGTCGAGCGAGAAAACCGACTCAATAGAAGCTGACAATTTAACTGCCCAAGAATCCTCAGAAAAAGAAGTAGCCGAATCTGAGGAAACTAAGAAAGAAGTCAAGCCGGCCAAGCCCGAACGGACCGATTCGGGAGAACTGCTGATCGAGGCGAAGCGTCGCGCCGCCCGCACGGTGGCCCAGCGGTTGGTGAACTATCTGGCTTCCTCGGAAGTCGAAGCCGACCGGGAGGAAGTGCGTTGGCTTCTGGCGGAATGGACCGGTGGTTCCGCACTGCTGACACTGGGTCCAGCGGCAAGTTGGCAGCGATCGGGCGTGGCACCGTTGTGGAATGTGTTAGATATGGATCGAGATGATTCGCTTTCCCCCGAGGAAATTCAGTCGGCCAACGAACGCTTGTCCCAGGCCGATGTCGATGGCAACGGCATCGTGGACCTATCCGAACTCACTAACTTAGCTCCACCGGTCGCCATGGCGGCCCACAGTTATCCACTCTTGGAGCCTTTGGATCAAACGACCGATTGGCAACGGTTGGCAAGCGAATTACAGGAGGCCTATAGCCGGCGTGGTACCCCTGAGCAAGGAAACGCTCGACCGACCACGCCGGCACTATTGGATCGCATCTCTCAGGGAGCGGCAGCACTTGAACCCGACGAATTGTCACAACTGTTGGATGAACCTGCAGAAGTGGCGTTCCGGGTCGAACTCGCCGGTAAACAAAATCGGCTCGGGCTCCTGACGGTTAGCCCGGAATCCAGCCAGGCAGATGGAAAAAAGACTTATTCCACAACGCCGAAAAAAATCACCGTGGCACGAGGGGCCACCTATTTGGAGGTCACTGCTTCGTGCCTGAGTGGGGAAGAACCTTCTGAGCCCTTGGCAACGCAAATTGCAGTCGGGGCCGTGGACGATGGATTTCCGCTCTTCCGTTTGGTCGATCACAACGGCGACCGGCGACTGACATCGCGTGAGCAGCGAGAACTGCCAGCCTTGTTGAAGGCACTCGATCTAGATGGCAACAAAAAAATTGATTCCACGGAAAAACCGACGGCAATTCGCCTGGCGATTGCGCAAGGCCCCCAGGTTCACACTCAATTAGCCTCTCCAGTTTCTGCCGAGCGAGTTTTGAGCTCTCGAGCGGGAGAGGAAGAATCGTCCCAACCCACTGCCCCGCCATGGTTTATGGACATGGACCGAAACCACGATGGCGACCTTTCCCGAGGAGAATTCCTCGGCACATCCGAGCAATTCACTCAGTTCGATAGGGATGAGGATGGGCTGGTCAGCGGGCAGGAAGCTCAGAAATTGGATGACAATAATTAACCCTATCCGACGAACGATCATTGTTTCATTCGTGAATTGATTATCATTAGGGGCCCCCCCTACGGAACACAACTTCTTCCAACCGGATCAGAATTCCTTTCCTAGTGCTTTAACAAACCCAAACGTAAGATGTGACAAAGCACTAGGGCGAACCTGCCATTCCACCTTCCACTTGATTGCGGAACCATCATGACTGAAAACCATCAACAGGTACTCTCACCTACTGCCACGACCGCGGAAGTTACGCGCCTGGTCGACGATTTACACGCAACTTACCAAAAGTTGCGCGAAGAACTCTCCGGCGTGATCGTTGGCATGGATGATGTCACCGAGCAACTCATGATAGGCATTCTGTGTCGCAGCCACTGCATCTTGCAGGGGATGCCGGGATTGGCCAAGACGCTCCTCATCTCGCAGCTAGCTTCGCTGATGGATTTGACGTTCCATCGTATCCAATTCACACCCGATCTGATGCCCGGCGATATTACGGGTGGCGACGTTTTGGAAGAAGATCATACGACAGGCAAACGAGTGTTTCGCTTCTTGCAGGGCCCATTGTTTGCCAATCTGGTGCTCGCCGACGAAATCAATCGTACCCCTCCCAAAACTCAAAGTGCTATGCTCGAGGCCATGGAAGAACGGCAACTCTCGGTGGGAGGAAAAACCTACCGACTCCCGAATCCTTTTTTTGTGTTGGCAACCCAGAATCCAATTGAGGTAGAAGGGACCTATCCGCTCCCCGAGGCCCAATTGGATCGTTTCCTGATGAAGATCAAGGTGGAATACCCGGATCGCGAAGGGGAATTAGAAATCTGCCGTCGCCAAACGACCGACTATTCGCACACGACACAACAAGTGATCGACGTGGCCCAATTACTCCAGATGCAGGACTTGGTCCCCAAGGTGGTGGTGGCGGATCATGTCTATGACACTGCCGTGAATCTGGCGCGGATGACTCGCCCCGAGGAGGGCCAACTCCCGACCGAACTCCGTGACAAGGTGCAATATGGTGCCGGTCCCCGGGCGAGTATCGCCTTGCTCCGGGCTGCCAAGGCGCGGGCGTTGTTGAACAAGCGTTGCCATGCGACCTCCGAAGACATATTTGCCGTGGCGCTGCCTGTGTTAAGGCACCGTATTATTCCCACTTTCAATGCCGAGGCAGCGGGTTTGGATACGGACGACATCGTTAAAGTGTTGCTGGAAAAATGCTCGGTTTCCATGTAGTGGGTAGATCCCTGAATATCTTGTAGTTTTTGAGAGAAGCCCCATGGTGGAGCAGCGTCGCGTCCAACAATTTGTCGATTCCCTGCGAGCGCGGCAAGAGGCTGGCACACCACCGCCGCAAGCGACTCCGAAGGCACATCGCCCCGTGGTGCCCAGTCTGCCAATCTTCGATCCGCAGATGCTTACGAAGTTGGGTCGACTGGAAGTGATTGCCCGCACGGTGGTCGATGGACTACTGTCGGGCAAACACCGTTCGACGCACAAAGGGGGCTGCACCGATTTCGCGGAGTATCGCCCCTATAATCCGGGTGACGATTTAAGACAACTTGATTGGCGGAAGTTTGCCAAGAGCGATCGCTATTATGTCAAACGCTACGACGATGAAACCAATCTCCAGGCGCTTCTGATTGCCGATGCCAGCGGCTCGATGCAGTTTGGCATGTCGACGGTCAGCAAATGGCGCTACACCCAAATGGCGTGTGCCTGTTTGGGTCACTTACTATTGCGGCAACGCGACTCGGTGGGTTTAGCCGTCTCAGGAGAGCATTTGCTGGATTTCGTCAAACCCCTACCTCGAGCAAACCACCTTTCGCGGGTGATCCATGTACTCGAAGGAATTCAAGCCGCGGGGAAGTCCCAGCTCGATGTCGCTTTGAAGGAACTTACGGGTCGGCTCAAGCGGCGGGGGATGATCCTGCTGTTTTCGGATTGTTTTGGGGATGTCGCTGGATTGAAAGGGGCACTGGAACAATTTCGGCTGCGTGGGCACAATGTGTTGGTGTTTCAGGTCCTCGCCCCAGAAGAAATGGACTTTCCTTTCAAGCGGGAGTCGTTTTTCCAAGACCTTGAGCTCTCGCGGCGGATACAAGTCAGCCCCGCGACGCTCCGCAAACAGTATTTACTCGAATTTCAAGCATTCCGCACGGAACTGCACCAAGCGGTGACAGATGTCGGAGCGGATGTGGTCACCCTCCGGACCGATCAAGACATGGGTGATGTATTGGCCAAGTATCTGCGGCGGCGAGCAGCGCAAAAAACTGCCACGTTAGCCCGCACGCATTAGATGCTCAGGAAATAAATTTTCCGGGCGTTGGGTGGATTGGAAAAAAACCATGTCATTTCTCAACGGACTTTTCCTGCTGGCGTTGCCCCTGGCCTTGGTGCCACTGCTAATCCATTTGTATCGTGGTCGGCAACGCGATGTCGTGTTGTGGGGTGCGATGCAGTTTTTGGAAAAGGCGATGACCAAGGGACGAAGTTGGCAACGATTGGAAGAACTGCTGTTGATGTTCTTGCGGACTGCTGCCGTGCTGGCGATTGTGTTTGCCTTGGCTCGGCCGATGGTGAGAAGTAGTTGGTGGGGATCGCAGGGCCAGCGCGAACTGGTATTGCTCTTGGATAATTCACTTTCAATGGCTCGTACGGTCGAGGACACCTCGGCAGCGGATGTGCTGAAAGACGAGGCCACGAAGTTTCTCGATTCTTTGTCGAGTGAGGATCGAGTGCATGTGATGTTGGTGGCGGGGGGAGGGCAGTGGTTGACGGCCCAAAGCATTGTCGCCGATCGCCCGGGGGTCGCTCGCTTAAAATCCTTGGTGGAAGGCGTGGAACCTTCCCAGGGAAAATCCGATTTGCTCCGTTGCATCCTCTCGATCGTGCATCTGGAATCTGTTGAAAAGTCCACGTCCCGGCGGGTGGTGGTGTTCACCGACAATCAAGAACTGAGCTGGCAATTCGACGCTGAGCAATCTTGGCAGCAACTAGGCACCACACTTTCCAATGCGGAAATTTCCACTTCGGTGCAAATCATCGAATGTGTTTCTCCTACAGCTGAGATCGACAATCTGGCGGTGACTACTATCGAGGCCGACCGCGAGATCGTTCGACCGGGTGAAGTCATCGAATGCCGGGCCGAAGTCACTAACTTAGGCACTCTCTCCCATGAGGCAGGCGTCGTGGAATGGTTGATCGACGATGAAGTCGTTTCCACCAGTTCGCTCAAGGCCTTGGAAGGGGGAGAAACGACGCACGTGACCACCGAGGTGCGGCGTTCCGAGTCGGGTACTTATCAGCTGGCGTGCCGAATTGAGGAAGGGGATCAACTTGCCCTCGATCAGCAGGATGCGGTGGTCGTGGAAGTTACAGATCAAATCCCAGTGCTATTTGTTTTGGATTCTGCTCAAGAGTACGTGGAAAAGACCACTCAGGAGTTTGTGTCTGCTGCCTTGGGGTACGAAGGCCTGGTGCCACTCGAATGGCACTCTGTTTACCAGCCGACATTTATTTCCCCCAAGGAACTGGCAGAGACCGATCTGGCCCAATACCGTGCCGTTGTGATTTCGGATCCAGTTCAGTTAGATGACGAAACCCTGGGAGAATTACAGGGGTTTGTGCGCGATGGGGGAGGGCTCTGGTTGGTCCTAGGAGATCGTGTGGACCGGACAGATTTCAATCGAAGTGTTTACGACGATGGCGACGGATTAAGTCCGCTTCCCGTGGAAGCTTTGTTTGAGAATCAAGCCCTGGGCGAAGAATCGGGTAGGATTCATCCCCCCACGCGAGAACACCCGGCCACTGCGCAGCTGGCCAATACAACTCAACTCGATATCGACGAAGCTCGCATCAAGAATTATTGGCGGTTTGCCCACCGGAGCAACGACGAGCGATCGGTCAAAGTACTCTTGGAAACAGGAGATGGGTCCCCATTGGTCATCGAGAATTATCTTGGCCAAGGTCGGGTTCTGGTGCAATCATTTCCCCTAGGTCTCGGGTGGAGCAATTTGCCGCAACTCAAGGCGTTCGTCGTGCTGATTTCAGACTGGCTGGATTATCTTACGGCCCCCTCTTCCGCGCGGTTCAATTTAGCCGCGGGGAGTCCCTTGGTGGCAACGCTCCCCCTAGCGGCCGACCCCGATTCGGTAAAGGTCCTCAATCCAGCGGGGACTTCAGTGCCCTTGGGAGGCCAAGAACTCGACAACGGCCAGTTGGTGCGTTATTGGCAAACTCATTTGCCAGGTAGTTATCGGGTGACTTATGAGGAAAACGGTGTCTCCAAGAGCCTGCCCTTTCGAGTAGCTCGTGAAGTCAGCGAATCGCGGTTGAAAGTAATCGATGAACCCCAGCGGCAATTGTTGACTTCGTCAGGCTTGGAGTTTGGAACGGAGGCACCCCTCACTAACTCTCGCGAAGAAGAATCGACCTCTCTGGAACCGGTTTGGCAGAGCCTGCTTGTGGGATTGATTGCGCTGTTGGTTCTGGAGTTAATCATCTCGTCATGGATTACGGGCCAACGTAGCACACCTGTCATGAGTCCACTCAACTAACAACGAATTCACACGCGCTATGCCCATTGAACACGACCGCATCACAGAAAGCCTGGTCTTCGACGGAGCGATTGCGCTGCGTTCTGCCGTGGTGCTTGGGATGGTGTTGTTGATTCTGACGAGTTGGCTCCTGTTACGCGATCGCCGCGTGTTGGGAACCGCCTGGACGGCGGTATTCTGGGTTCTGCGGGTTGCGGCGTTGGGAGTTGCGCTATGGATGGCCGTGGGGCCGGTTCGGGAAAGAATCGAGCGAACCAGTATCCCGCAATCGATTGCTCTCATTGTCGATCGGAGCGAAAGCATGGATGTGGTCGACCCCCCCGATGGCATTCAAGAACTCCGCTGGCAACTAGCAGCCCGGGCCACGGGTTCCGATCCTTCCCAAGTCGACCAAGCACTGATCGCCGGCGATCAGGCCAGCGTTGCCATTGCAGTTGCAGTTCACCATTGCCGAACGACACAGCGATTATTGGTCGAGCACCAGCCCCTCAACCAATTGCGGACTTCACTGGCTGCGACTCGCGTTACCGTGGATCGCGTGTTGGTACATTGCCAATCAATCGAGAAGTTGCTTACGGATACTCGCGATGATATTGTCGAAGGAACTGCGCGCGTCGAAAGCTTGTTGGAAGGTCCAGTAAAGAATTCGCTTGATCGAGTTGAAAAGTCCATGACGGGACACGAAGACGCGGTGGTTTCGGAATTGACGACATCACTCGCGGAGTTAGGGGAGACACTTTCAGGTGCCCAGCGGCGCGTGAACAGCCTCGCTGCCGACATGGTGGACGAGCGTTCTCAGTTACCTGCGGATCGCTATGCTGGCAACGATGTTCCCAGCCGTCGCCAACAAACCACCTCGGCCTTGGAAGCACTGGAAGCGGGGGCACTCGCGGAACTTCCCGCCGATGTGCGGGTCAACCGATTTGGCTTCGACTCCGAATTGACAGCCCTCCCCGAGAAAAATGCCTGGCAAGTTACGCAGGAATTCTCCGAAGGCCCCACATCCATGAAGCGGCCGAAAGTGACGTCAGTCACCGATTTGTCCGCGGTGCTCAGGCAACTTGCCCAGGACCGCAACCAGCTATCCACACGCTTGGCGTTGATCTACAGCGACGGCCGACACAACGCCCCTGAGAGTGTTTCTCCCCAGGAAATGGCGGGGAAGTTGGCGGATTTGCCCGTGTTTATAGTGCCCGTGGGAAACGAGGCATTGGTCCGCGATTTGATCGTCCACCGAGCCGAAGCCCCGGCGACAATTGTCGAGCACGACTCGGCGGTCATCGAAGCGATCGTAACCGCCTTCGACAGCGATGGTCAGCAGTCGGAATTGGTGTTGCGGCACGATGGGAAAGTCATCGATAGTCGACGATTGGAATTCACGGGAGAACGCATCGACCGCCGCGTGCAATTCGATGTTCCCGCCGAGGAATTGGGCTGGCAGGAATACGAATTATCTCTCGAACCGATCGCCGATGAGGCTAGCCAGGCCAACAATGTGGCTCCGATCCAGTGGGAAGTAGTCAAGGACAAGATTCGCGTGTTGCTCTCGGATGGGGTTTCGCAATGGGAATATCGATACTTACAGCAACTGTTCCGACGCGACCCTCACATCGAATGCGATGAACTTCTCTTTTTCCCTCGCTTGCGCGGGACTGGCAATTTGGCCACGAAACTCCGCTTTCCCGAGACCCCGGAAGATTGGGCGCTGTACGATGTTGTGATCCTGGGAGATGTGAGCCCCAGATTTCTCTCGCGGAAGAGTCAAGAGGCCTTGGTCGAATACGTCGAGCGCCGCGATGGCCATCTGATCCTGATTGCTGGGCGCGACAACATGCCCCAGGCTTATGAAGACCAACCACTGATGAGGCTGCTGCCGGTTGAGCCGCTGCAGGGGCCACTTTACGATTCGTACACCGTATCGCTAACCGATGAGGGTCGCCTGCACAGTGCCTTGGCTATCGAGGAAGGTTTGGGCAGCAGCGAGGAAGCGTGGCTCGAAATCTATGACGCTAAACCCTTGACTGGCTTGTCGTCGTATTGCAAACCTAAAGAGACTGCCCGTACACTTTTAGATGCGATCCCCTATGGCGCTCCCAATGCGATTGAAATTTCCCAAGACTCGGAACCAGACGCCTCTTTTCTCTGTTGGCAACAAGTGGGAGCCGGTCGGGTGGTGTATCTTTCCACCCCGCAAACTTGGAAACTTCGCTATCAACGGGGCGATCGTCGGCATCATCGTTTCTGGGGTCAATTGATTCGTTGGATTACTGCCACCAACCTCGGGAGTGGCTTTGACCTGGTGCGGTTGTCGACGGACAAGAATCGATACAACCCGCGAGAACCCGTCGAGGTCACTGTCTGGTTGAAGGACCAATCGGGGCGTCCCCTGGATGGTCAAGAAATTCAAATCGCTGCGCGGGTCTTGGACAAGACAATCGCGAGTGGGCCCTTGGTTCCCGATGAGCACATCCCTGGACGCTATGCGGGAAAGCTCACGGGACTGGCCGTGGGAACTTATGAAATTGTGGCCGAGGGTGCGGCGATCGACCAGCTACTGACCGGACAGAGTGTTCAAACCTCCATCCGGTCGCTCGTCTCTGTGCAGACTAGCAACAATCTGGAAATGATGGACACCCGCTGCGATCGTGCGTTATTGGAACAAGTTGCCGAAATTACGGGAGGAAAATTGGTTCCCCCTACAGCAGTTGCGGAGGTGCTGGCCCTGGCCTCTCTTTCGCCTGAAATGCACGAAAACGTAGAACGATTCCCCCTGTGGAATCGCTGGAAGAACTTGTGGTTGATCCTCGGTTGTTTATTTACGGAATGGATTGTTCGCAAGGCCAAGGGATTGGTCTAATTGGAGAGTCGAGCGCCAAGAGTCGAGAGTCAAGAGCCAGAAACCTAGCAATTTAATCTGGCTTTCAGCACTTGACTCTAGACTCTCGGCACTTTGATTAGAGGTTAGGAGTAACGGCGGGCTGCTTTCCACGGTTTGCCCCACTTTGATTCGATTAGTAACTGGGAGTTTGAAAGATGAAATCTTCAGCGCCTGAATTTCGTATTCCGATTGCAGTAGCCGACAAACTCGAAACGGTTCGGACCGAAGCCTGGAGGATTCGACTGCGGACGGCACTCCTGGGAAGTCTGGGGGTCTTGCTCGGGGCGATGGGCGTTGTAATGGCGGTTGATTGGTGGGCTACCCTCTTCAGTCCTGCCTGGCGGTCTGTGCTAACTCTTTCGGCCCTGGGAGTGTCTGGTAGCACACTCGTGTTGTGGATACTCTCTGCAAAGCGATCTGTGAGTCGTGCGGCTTCACTGGCTGCCGAAGTCGATCGCAGTTTGCCCCCTCTGGAAGAACGATGGTCCACGATCACACAGTTGTCAGAGCTCGAGACCAACAGCAATGTCCACCCGGCTATGTTTAGGCAGGTAGCCCAAGAGGCGAGCGAGTTTACCCCCCAGGTTGACCCGCAAATCGTAGTAACTCGAAAGGGATTGCGTTGGGCAGGATGGGGTTTGGCGAGTGTGGCGTTACCGATTTTGGGGTTGGCTCTTTGCGACTTGCAAAGATCAACCGTGCTCTTCAAGCGTTTTTGGCTACCGCTGGCGAATATCTCGGCTACTAAGGTTCAAGATGTGTCTACGGCTGCTGTCGTGGCACGGGGGGAGTCCTTTGAGATTGCCGCTCAGCTCAAAGGAGTGCCGGTCGACGAAGCGACATTGATTATCAGGCCCGCCGATTCGGGGGAGCAATCGATCACACTCGTGCCGCGCGGCGAAAGGCAAGATCGGGTCACGCATCGCTTGCGAGGGATCAAAGAGCCCCTCGCATATCGGCTACGCGCTGGCGATGGTCAAACTGCTTGGCAGGAAGTTGCAGTCGCTGATCGCCCGGAACTGGCCATGGCGACGCTGACCGTCACGCCACCGGATTACACCGAGCGCGATCCCGAAAAATTCGACAAACTCCCGCGACGAGTATCGGCCCTTGTGGGGAGCAAGTTGCAGTTTGCGTTCAAGCCTCGTCGGGACGTGGCCAAGTTGCAATTGGATTTTTCGGAAGGAAAACTTCAATCGCTTTCCGCCGCAGAGGATAGGTGGTATCGCTGGGAGACCACACTTGCAGAGAGTTTCAAGGTTTCTCCTAAGATGCAAGAGGAGCACGGACTGACGAATCTCCGGCCACCGTTGTGCGAAGTGCAGGCTCGTCCCGATAAGCCCCCCGTGGTGCGCATTCTTACCCCGAATCAAGAAATGGTGGTGCGACCCGATGACAAGGTGCCTGTTACGTTCGAGGCGAAAGACGATGTCCGGGTGGGCAGCGCGGAGTTGGTGATTTTCGATGAAAGTCCGACAGGAAATCGCGAGCCGC
>CALMBE010000614.1 GCA_937860165.1 uncultured Planctomycetaceae bacterium | reverse complement strand
AAGAATGAGTTGTGTCGACTCGAACCCCAAATCTAGGCGTTGTCAAAGCACTAGCCTATCTATCGGCATGGAATGGATAACTTCCCTGTCCTCGCTAGCACAGACGTTACAAGACCGAACGCCAACGAAGTCCACCCATTTTACTGAATCGGCATTTTCTTGTCAGGTTTTGATACCTTGCAGAATGTTTGCCGCTCTTTCCGGTGATACCGAATTGATGAACACGCCGGTTCCCCATTCCAAGCCCGCCAGGGATGCCGTGCGAGGAATTAGCTCCCAGTGCCAATGAAATGCCTCCGAACGTTCGTCGCGAGGCGGGGCCGTGTGCAATACTAAGTTGTAAGCCAAGGGGCTTACAATCTCAGAGAGCCTGTGCAGGACCTGCTGGAGTACCGAGGCCAGCGAACCGATTTCCTGCCGCGAAACACCCGTGAACAGCGGAGAATGCCGTCTGGGAAGCACCCAAGTCTCATAGGGTTGGCGGCCGGCAAACGCACAGAACGCCACAAAGTCCTCGTTTTCGCACACCAACCGTTGGCGGTGGCGTAGCTCCTCTCGCAGCAAGTCGCAAAACAGGCAACTGCCCTGCATCGCCCGATGCCGCGAGGCAATCGCAAGTTCGGCTTCGAGCAGGGTTGGCACAAAGGGCAATCCCACCAACTGGCTGTGGACATGCTCGAGCGAGGCCCCCGCCCCCTGGCCGACATTCTTAAATATCAGGGCCGACTCGATTCGCGGCTGTTCCAAGGCGAACTCCAAACGCCCCACAAACATGCCCAGCACCTCGGCTACCTGTTCGACCGACAAATCCAACCAATCGCGGACATGCAGAGGCGATTCGATAATCACCTCGTGGACTCCCAAGGGGGTTTCTGCGATTGCCAGCGGATTTTCGCAGACCCCCACCTCAGGTGCATCCGGTCCCACTACCGGATACTTGTTCGGCACTACCCGCACCTGCCAGTTGCCGTGGGAATCGCGGGCGCAGGCCAGCTCATGGGGAGTCTGCGATTCGTTGCCACGGCAAAAAGGGCAATCAGCGGGTTGATGACTTGGAGCGAGGATGCTTGTCGCACTCACAAAGTCGTTGGGCCGTGCAGCCCGACCCTCGGCAATGAGCACCTTGCGACCCGAAGTAGGATCGGTCCGCAGTTCGAAAACGGGCTCGCTGTCTGTGAAAGGCCTCATCAATTCTGACTTGGTCCTGTTTGGGTAGTCGCTTGCCTCAATCGAAACTCATCGGCTACGCGACGTGCAACCTCCGCGAGTCGATGGATGTCATGCCCGGCTTGTTCGTCGAGCTGTTGGCGGAACAAGCGAACATCCTCCACGACTGAAGGACCCACTCGCTGGGCTAGCAATTCACCCAATTCTCTGGCGTCTATCATGGCTCATTTTCCTGCAAAAGAATATCGGGGCGGGCAATACGTGGAGGCACGAACCCATTTTCTATGCACACTGCACGCAAGTGTGGTTGTTTATTCTGATTTGCTAAGTGCTTAACATTCCAAGTCAAAATAAGGTCAGCTTTAAGAATCACTGCAGCAGCTACGTGCAGGGCATCGCCTTGTAAGTCTTGGGGCATTACGAATCGCTCTGCAAGGATGATCGCAAACGTCTCCATCGCGGGAGTAATGGGCTCGATCAAAAATTGGGATGCCAATTCTAGTGCTTCATCGCGCTCACGATAGTTTGGCGCGGACAGTTCTGCCACTACTGAATCTGATAAAAATAGCGTGTTCCCACTTTGCTCTGCATTGAGCCAAGTGAGAGCCATTTCCCGTTCGTACTGAGCACGCGACGAACTTCGCGTTGTAACGCAAGCACTAAAGAAACTAGTTTCGAGGTATACTCGGGCCATAAAGATAAGTATAGCAAGATTTGTATACCAGGTTAAGAATCCTGATCCCAACTAGCTCAAAGCCCCTTGGCGGGCCCGGGACAAGGTTTGCTCGTAGAGCTCGCTATATTTTTGGGCACTCGCATTCCAGGACCAATCTTGTTTCATTCCCGTGGTGACGATGCGGTTCCAGACGGCCTTGTCGGCAAACAATTCACAGGCGCGAAAGAGCGTTTCTCCCAACGCTAGGGCCGTGTATTCCGAGAAACTAAAACCCGTGGCCCGCCCCAGCGCAAGATTTTCCGCAGTGGCATTGACCACCGTGTCGGCCAATCCCCCCGTGGCCCGCACGATCGGCACCGTGCCGTACTTGAGGCTATAAAGTTGGTTCAAACCGCAGGGTTCGTATTGGCTGGGCATGACAAACATGTCGGCCCCCGCTTCGATGCGATGGGCAAGCTCGTTGGAGAATTCCAACCGGACGGCGATGCGGTGGGGATACTTGGCGGCCAATTGGCTCAGCACTTGGTGATACTTGGAATCCCCTGTACCAAGAATGACCCACTGGGCATGCTCCCCCTCGGCCCACTGCTGCATCACGCGGGAGATAAGGTCGAAACCCTTTTGATCGGCCAGCCGACCAATCGCGGCGATGAGCGGAATCTCGGGGTCCACGGGGAGGCCCACTTCCTGCTGGACCGCTGATTTGCAGGCCCGCTTGCCGGTGACAAAACTCTCGGCATCGTAATAGTTGGGTTCGATAAAGGGATCAATCGCCGGGTTCCATTGGTCGTAATCCGCACCGTTGATGATGCCGAACAAATCTTCCCGACGATGTTCCAAGGCCCCTTCCATGCCACAACTTAGGGGGGGCCGCAAAATTTCCTTGGCATAGGTGGGGCTCACCGTACTGATCGTGTCGGCAAACGAAATCGCTGTTTTCATGAAATTCAGGTTGCCGTAGAACTCCATCTGTTGCCAGTTGAAGTATTTCCAATCGATACCGGTCAGGGCCATGTCCCAGTGCCAGAAGTTTCCCTGGTAGGCCAGGTTGTGGATCGTGTAGAGCGCAGCCATCTGATCGTACGGGGCTGTCTCGTTGAAGACCGTTTTCAAATACACCGGCAGCAATCCCGCGCACCAATCGTGGCAGTGAATCAACTCGGTTTCTAGATCCAATTGGGTAATCAATTCCAAGACCGCACGACAGTAAAACACAAATCGTTCGCAGTTGTCTTGATAATCTTCGCCCCGTTCGCCATAGAATTGAGGGCGATCAAAGTAATAGTCGTTCTGGACGAAATAGACGGGCACGGCGGAGTCGGGCAGGTTGCTCTCCAGGATCCCACAATCTACCCGCTTCTGACCGATCGGGATTTCAAAGTGAACGCCGGTCGACACGATCGGCAAGCCCGCTTCATAAATCTGCCTGAAGGCAGGCAACGCGACGACGGGGCGATGCCCCAGCTTGTACAGTTCCAAAGGCAAACTGCCGCACACGTCACCTAACCCACCTGTTTTGCAGAATGGTACCGCTTCGGCAGTGGCAAAGAGGATGTTCACGGACATACCGCCTTCGGGGAGTTGTTGCAGTTCAAATATCGTCGCAGCGTTGCCAAATTTAGGCAGGCTGACCGACCACGGCACCGATTGCCTCGGCAACCTGCGAGAGGTTCGCAGGGGTGAGTCCGGCCACATTGATGCGGCCCGACCCTACAATATAGATAGCATATTGCTCGCGGAGGAGTTCGACCTGCTCGGGAGAAAGCCCCGAAAACGAGAACATTCCCCGTTGTTTGGTGATAAAAGAGTAGTCCCCCGGAACCCCTTTTTCGGCCAACGCATCGACAAAACTCTGTCGCATGCCGTTGATTCGGTTCCGCATCGTGGCAAGTTCCTGTTCCCAGTTGGCCCGCAAGGCGGCGTCACCGAGGATGGTTTCGACAATCGCGGCCCCATGGGCCGGCGGATTGGAATAATTGGAGCGGATCACCCGGTTAATCTGGCTCTGCACCGACTTGGCTACGGACGCATTGTCACACACGACGGTCACGGCACCCACGCGCTCTCGGTACAACCCAAAGTTCTTGGAAAACGAACTGCACACGATCAACTCGGTGCCCGCTTGGCAAAATTCTCGCACTCCAACTGCATCGGTTTCGAGGCCGTCGCCGAACCCTTGATAAGCGAAGTCCATGAACGGCAGCACCCCACGCTCGGCCACGGCCGAAACAATTTGCTTCCACTGGGCCGCCGTGGGATCGATCCCTGTTGGATTGTGGCAGCAACCGTGGAGCAGGAGGACATCGCCGGCGGGCATCTTGCGGATTGCCGCCAACATGGCATCGAGATCCAACCGGTTACCCACTTGATCGAAGTAGGGATAGGTTTTTGTCGGCACTTCTGCGGCCGCAAAGATACCCGCGTGATTCGGCCAAGTAGGCGTACTGAGCCAAACAGTCGCTTTGGGAAAATTTTGATGGATCAAGTCCCCCACGACCCGCAATCCGCCGGTCCCTCCAGGGGTATGGGCACCTGCTAGCCGACCCGCGGCCAGGAGGGGACTCTTCTCGCCAAAAACCATCTTCTGAACGGCTTCCCCGTATCCTGGGGAACCAGAAATCGGCAGATAGGACTTGTTTGAAGGCCCGGCAGCAAGTCGACGCTCTGCTTCTCGGACCGAGCCTAGCGTGGGTGTCTTGCCATGTTCATCTTGATAAACCCCCACACTCAAATTGACCTTATTGGGGCGCTGGTCTTCGTTAAACGCCACGGTTAGTCCCAAGATCGGGTCACGGGGAGCTAGTTCGATAGTTTCAAACATGGAATGCGTATCCTGAGTGGCAAGAGAACCTGTATGTTGGCTCACCAGGCTGAGCAGTAGAACGCATGGCGAGATGTGCTCGGCGAGTGCCTGTTGACGCTCCTTGCCAAGCCATGCGACAATCATAAACCCTTCGGGAACGTGTTTCTAGTGCCGCTGCCCCGCTCTCTACCGACAGTCAACCTGCCCCCATGACCCGACCACGAATTGGAATCTGGATCATCGGGGCCCGTGGCGGAGTTTCGGTGAGCACCCTGATCGGACTCTCAGCCCTTCAACAGGGTTTGGCGAGCGAGAATGGGCTGGTCAGTTGCCTGCGGGAATTCGCTCACTTGCCGCTACCGGCTTGGGACCAATTTGTCGTTGGTGGCCACGAAATTCGCCAAACCAGTCTCTGGATCGAGGCCGAACGACTTCACCGCGAAAGCCGAGTTTTCGATACCGATACCCTGGCCGCGAGCCGAGAATTACTGGCTGAAACCGAGACCCGCATCCGTCCCGGTATCTTGTGGAATGTCGGTTCAACGATTCGCCAATTGGCCGATTCAGAAGTTCCCGAGGAAGGCCTTCCACGGGAGCTTGTCAGCCGAATTCAGGCCGACTTGAGCGATTTTCAGCAACGCGAGCGGCTCTCAAGCGTGGTGGTCGTCAATCTGGCATCGACCGAGGCCCCGCTCGACGAAGCCAGTTGGCCCCCAACCTGGGCCGAGGCGGAACGCTTGCTCGACAGTCCCGATTGCCCCCTGCCGGCCAGCAGCCTGTATGCGATCGCGGCCCTGGAATCAGGAATGCCGTACATCAATTTCACCCCGTCGCTGGGCGCGACTCCCCCCGGGATCGACGAGCTCGCACGCCTGCGTGGCACTTGCCACGCGGGACGCGATGCCAAGACCGGAGAGACGTTGCTCAAAAGTGTGCTAGCTCCGATGTTCGCGGCGCGGAATTTGGAGGTCCTGAGTTGGGTCGGTCACAATATTTTTGGGAACCTCGACGGCAAGGTTCTCAGCGACCCCCGGAACAAATCTTCCAAGATCAAAAGCAAGGATCAGGTGCTCGAAAAGATCCTCGGTTACCCGCCGCAGACTCTCGTTTCGATCGAGCACGTCGGCAGCCTGGGAGATTGGAAAACTGCCTGGGATCACGTACATTTCCGGGGTTTTTTGAATACTCCGATGACGCTCCAGCTCACTTGGCAGGGCTGTGATTCGCTGTTGGCTGCCCCCCTGGTGCTGGACTTGGTCCGCTTCGTAACGGTGGCCCGCGAGCAGGGCCAGACGGGTGCGTTGGCGGCGCTGGGAAGCTTTTTCAAGAGCCCCTTGGGAACCCCGTCGCATGATTTTTTCGAGCAGTTCGAGCAACTGATTTGTTGGGCCGATCAGTCCCGCTGAGGGACTTCTTTGTCAGTGCGCGATCCCTTGATAAGTTCGCTCCAAGTGGATGTGATCGCGCGAATTTTTTTTCGATTTCTTGAATTTTGTACGAACTCGCCTTGACGGGAGTGAACAGAAATTGGTTCAATTGCGCGCAGTGGAGTCAACGACTTCCTGGAACAGTGTTTTTTTGAAACACTGTTTTTTGAAACAGTGAGCTTGTGACCGGTTCTTGTGATTGTTCGCACGACTGCTTGACGATTCTATAAATTATTATTTGCTGAACATCATCCTGATTTGATTCGACCGCTCGCAAACTCTTTTTCGCATCGCTCAATGATCTGGACGGCCCTCACGAAAGTTTTCTTATTTGTCAGTCTCTCAAATTGATCCTGTGACTTTTGATCCTGTGACAGGGCCGCTAGCATTTCTAGACTTTTTTGAGGAGCTAGATTTTTTTAGGAGTAAGTGGAACCGCCACCCGAGCTTTTGATCTCGGCCTGGCAGTTCTGTTCAATTTTAGGTGAGTTCCTCCCTTTCTTTCTGTGCGCCCAGAGGGAGAACCAGTATTAAACCAGGGCGCAATCACGGAAGGAGCCCATAAGGCTATGGCTACGAAGAAAAAAGCTGCAAAGAAGGCCGTCAAGAAGTCCACGAAGAAGAAGGCTGCCCCTGCTAAGAAGAAGGCTGCCAAGAAGTCGACTAAGAAAAAGGCTGCCCCAGCCAAGAAGAAGGCTGCCAAGAAGTCGACCAAGAAAAAGGCTGCCCCAGCCAAGAAGAGAAGCACCAAGAAGCGCGCCGCCAAGAAGGCTGCTCCCGCTCCTGCACCTGCTGCTCCCACTATGTAATTGCATTGTGGGTAATTGCAGTGGGGTCGGTAGTTCCCCGGAAAAACCGACCGACAAGTGTTTTTGCCAACCGATCGGGTCGAATTTCGACCCGGTCGGTTTTTTTTGTGGAATTGGTCGGTGGTCCGTTGTCCAAAGCTCCGGGCGAGGGCACCGCACCCCAATTGTGTGGTCTGCTTACGGCTCGCATGGAACAGGGCCAATGACTTTTTCACAATGGAGGGTGCCATGGCCACGGCGGTACTCCGCTGTGGCCATGTTTTCTCGACGATTTACATGCCCACGCCGGAGTACCAGCGTGGGCATGGCACCACAAAGTGAAAAAGTGATCGGCCCTGTCGCCTGGAAGCCTTCGATTGACCCTGGGGCTTAAAATTGCTAGGTTGTTTGGATACCGGTTGGGTATTTGATCGACACTTTTCGGCTTTTCCCCAACTCGAACCCTTCCCGTTCCTCAATCGAGTCTGTCGCCGCTTTGTCTTCAATCTCCGCTACGCCGGATGAGTCCGTTGACTCTCCTACGGTTCCCACCTTCGCTCAACTTGGTCTTAGCGACGTCATGCTGGCCTCACTTGTCGAGGCCGCCTATCACATCCCCTCACCCGTGCAAGCCGGAATGATCCCGTGCGCACTGACCGGACGCGATGTCCTCGGCCAAGCCCGCACGGGGACCGGCAAGACGGCGGCGTTTGCGATTCCCATCCTGGAGCAAATCGGTCGCGGGGGAGAAGGCCCGTTGCCGCAGGCCATCGTCCTGGTCCCCACCCGTGAGTTGGCCGTGCAGGTCCGCGATGAAATCAGCAAGCTGGCCAAGGGCCGCAAGACCCGCGTGGTGGCCGTGTATGGCGGCAAGCCGATCCGCGAGCAAGTCACCAAGCTCACCCGCGGCGCGGAGATTGTCGTCGGCACCCCCGGACGCGTGATCGATCTCTTGGCCCGCAATTCGCTGCAACTGCAGAATCTGAAAATTGTCGTGCTCGACGAGGCCGATCGCATGCTCGACATCGGCTTTCGTCCCGACATCGAAAAAATTCTCCGCCGGTGTCCCACGCAGCGACAAACGCTCCTCCTGAGCGCGACCGTCGCCCCTGGGGTGGAACGGCTGGCCAAACGCTACATGATCGACCCCGAGGTGATGGATTTTTCGCCCAAAAATAAAACGGTCGACACCATCGAGCAGCACTACTTCTCGGTCGACGAAGAACGCAAGTTCGAACTCTTGGTGCGGCTGTTGGAACGCGAACAACCCGAGCAGGCCATCGTGTTCTGTCGCACCAAACGGGGCACCGATCGCATTCACCACAAGCTGACTAAGAAAATTGCTTCGGTCGATCTCATTCACGGCGACATGGCCCAGTCCGCCCGGGACCGAGTCATGCGCAGTTTCCGCGATGGCAACGTTCGGATTCTGATCGCCACCGATGTCGTAGGCCGCGGGATCGATGTCTCGAATATCTCGCACATTATCAATTACGACATGCCCCAGTCGTCGGACGACTACGTCCACCGCGTGGGCCGCACGGGACGGATGGGCCGCGAGGGGGTCGCTTATTCGTTCGTCACCCCCGAACAAGGAATCGAGCTCACGCAGATCGAGATGCTCATTAATACGCTCCTGAAGCGAGACGAAATGGAGAACTATCAGACGGTCGCCCGGGCGGCACCCCCCAGGGAAACGCCGGGGGACGAGACCCCCGCCGAACCCAAGCCGCAGCCCCCCGGCCAACGCCCCCGCCGCCGCCACCGCCGGGGTTTGTAGCGCCGCGCTGCGGAGCCTAACACCTCTCGCTCACCTATCGACCAGCGATGCATTGCATCGCGGCTATTCCATAGCGCATTTACCAATCATTCTGCAGAGGTGAAAATACTCCGCAGCGAATGCGCCGCTGCGTTCCACGCCTCAGCGGCTTGAGAAAAATCCACGTCCATGGCCCGCACTGTGGCGGGGGACTCGACCCGATCACTTTTTTTCACACCGGGTCGTAAGGGTATCTGTCCACTGGGGCCAGCGGCCAAGGCTTCCTCGACTTCGGCCGAGAGCAAAAAATCGACCAGCTTCTCGGCGGACTCACGGTGGGGTGCGCCCCGAATGATCGCCACGGTGTTGGGAATGAACAGGGTCCCCAGGTCGTCGGCACCTTGGTCGGGATAGACAATCACCACCGGTGAACCCATCTCGATTTCCACCAGCGCATCGTCGGTATCGGTGAGTCCCCAGGCCAGTTCGCCCCGACCGACGGCTTGGGCCACCTGCTTGTTGCCTCCCATGATCCGCACGATGGCTTTGAGTCGCCGAAAAAACTGTTCCGCACGTTCCTGTCCCCACACAGCGAACAGACAAGCGGCGTGGCTGGCCGTGGTCCCCGCGAGCGGTTTGGCGATCCCGACCCGATCTTTCCACTGTGGATCGCACAGGTCTGTGATCGACTTCGGACGCGACTGGGCCTCGACCAACTCGGTATTGACCAAAAACACCCGGGCCCGAGCCGCGAAGCCAAACCAGTGGTTGGCCTCATCGCGGAATTGGGTGGGAAAGTCCGCAGCAGCCGGGCTGGCATACTCCCCCAGGAGCCCCGCGCGGTCCAGCCGCAGGGTATTCACGATTTCGTTGTTCCAGAAGACATCGCACCGCGGCCGCGCCCTTTCGGCAAGCAGGGCCTGCGTCAGCCCCACGCTTTTGGTGGATTCGGTGTCGAATTTGGCCAGCACACGAATGCCAGTTTGTGCGGTAAACCGTGCGAAGATCGGACCCGAAAACTCCTCGTCCAGGGCCGTATAGACCACTACCAGTGGGCCGTCGGGGACACTTAGGCGCGTAACGGCTAGACCACCAAGGGCCAGCGCTGCCAGCAGGCCGACAAAAAAGACCGGTTCGCGTCCAAGTTTTCCAGTTCGCCGCTTCCGATCATCCAAGTCTGCACCAATTCCTGCAACCAATTATCCCGTTGGAAATTCGTTCGAGCTACGACTACAATATCCCACACCTACGGGCCATCGGACAGAGAGCACTATGAAATTTCTCTTGCTGGGAACCAGCGGCTACCACCCCAACGAGCGGCGTCACACCGCCTGCTTCATGCTGCCCGAACTGGGAGTAGTCTTCGACGCTGGCTCGGCAATGTTTCGCGTGGCCGACCATCTGGTGACCGACACGTTGGATGTGTTTCTCACGCATGCCCACCTGGACCATGTCTTCGGGCTGTCGTTCATGTTCGACATCCTCGCGGCCCGAGATCTCAAGCGGGTGACGGTCCACGGCGAAGCGGAGAAAATCCAAGCCCTCCGCAAACACTTGTTCGACAAGCTGTTGTTTCCCGTCGAACCGCCGTTTGAAATGAAGACGCTGACCCAAAAATTCAAGCTGACCGACGGGGGATGCCTCACGCACTTTCCCCTGAAACATCCGGGAGGGTCGATCGGATTTCGACTCGATTGGCCCGATCGTTCGCTGGCCTATGTGACCGATACCACCGCCGCTGCTGGAGCGGACTACATCGACCACATTCGCGGCGTCGACGTGCTCCTCCACGAATGCCATTTCGGCGACGACCAGGCCGACCAAGCCGAACTCACGGGTCACAGTTGCCTCACGCCGGTGGCCCAAGTCGCCGCCGAAGCTGGCGTGGGCCGCTTGGTGCTGGTCCACCTCAACCCGCTGTTGGCCGCCGATACGGATTTACCCCTAGCAGGCACTCGAAAGATCTTTGCCAACACCAAAGTCGGCACCGATGGCATGGTGGTGGAGTTTTGATTGCCGCTTGCGGTTTAGCGACCTGCAAAGCAACTTCCGCCGAAAGAATTCAAAGATTTTTAGCCACGGAATTTCACGGATTGAACACGGATTTTTGTATCACGTCCGTGTTTCATCCGTGGCTAAAATCTCTTCTTTTCACCCCAGCCCCGCCAACCTTTTCTGCAATTCCCGCCGATAGGAAAAATGCTCGACTTCCAGCCGATGCCGCGGGGTATCGAGAAACTTTCCTCGCCGCCACGAGCGGTTGTTGGCTTGTTTGAGTCGTTGGAAGTGTGTCGCGGCGGGGGATTGATTTTCGAGTGACATCAAATAATTGGCGATCAACTGTGCTTGGTAATCCACCAAGCCCCATTGGCCGCTGTCGGGTTGAATCAGCCCCGCGCAGAACAGATCGTCCCGATCGGGATGAAAAATGTTGAGATACAAATCGGGCCGACCGTCACGCCAGTTGAGATGCGCGGGATCGAGAAACGGGAAACTCACCTTGAAGCCCGTGGCGTAGAGAATCACATCGACCTGCTCGGTACTCCCATCGACAAATCGCACGCGGTCGCCAGCGAGCTCTTGCACATCGGGCTTGAGCGTGAGATTGCCGTGGGCGACTTGGTCGTGCAGGCTGGAATTGATGATCGGATGGCTCTCGAACAGCCGGTGATCGGGTCGCGGCAAGCCCGAGAGTTCCGGCGGACCGAACACCCAGTGGCTGACCCACTTGGCAGCCAGTCGCCGCACGGCAATCGGCAATCGCCACCGCAAGAGGGTCTCGCCGCAAGCGTCGATCGGCTTGCCGCGGAAAAACTTGGGCAGAATCGGATAGCCACGCCGCATACTGTGAAAGGCCCGCGCGGCATGGGTCGCCGCTTCGACGGCTAGGTCGCAACCCGAGTTGCCCCCTCCCACGACCAGCACCCGCTTGCCCGCGAGCACGTCGGGGGTTTTGTACTGGCACGAGTGCAGCACCGTGCCGGTGAATTCGCCGGGGTACTCGGGGAACTGCGGGTCCCAGTTGTGCCCGTTGGCGATCACCACCCCTCGATACAACCGCTCTTCGCCGCCGCCGAGTTTGACTAAAAATCCCCCTCCCGGTACTCCGGGCGGGGCTAGGGGAGGGTTGATTCCATTCCTGGATTCAGGGTTTCCCCCTCCCCGGACTACCGGGGAGGGGGACTCAGAAATCGATTCGATTCGCTCGACCGTCGTGTTGAACTGAATATGTTCCAGTAACCCAAAGTGCCGGGCATAGTTCTGCAAATATTGAAACACCAGCCGATGGTCGGGGAATTCGGGATAGTCTTCCGGCAACGGGAAATCGGTGTACTCGGTGAGCCGTTTCGAGGAAATGAGATGGGTCGAGGCATAAACGCTGCTCGCCGGTTTGCCGTAACACCAGTTGCCACCGATCGCGTCTTCGCGCTCGAGGCAATCGCAGGGAATTCCGCGTTGCAGAAAATTTTTCAACACCGCCAGCCCCGAGGTCCCGGCACCGAGAATGCAGTAACGATTAGTGGTCGAAGATTCCATACCCTCCATTATGCCCCAGGCGAACCGTCAGCGTTAGCGGCTCGGAATCAGGCGAGCCGGAGGAAGTTAGTCCCCGGAGGGCGGAGGGAAATGGCAGAAATTAACTCGTAACGCGCTACTCGAAACTCGCGCCTCTACCCACCACGGACCACGGACAACTGACGATACCCAAGCCTTCCCCCGCCCCCTTGACGCCACTTTCCAATTAGTGTACACCTGTTTACAGTTGTCAACCGGTCTCCCGACACACTTGAAGGTGGTTTGTCCCGTGGTTCCGACACAATCAACTGACTTTCCCCCGGCCATTCACCCCCGCCGCGATCTCCGTGCGCTCCCCGGTGTGAACATCCGCCGCCTCATGGCCCGGTTCGATATGACTTTGCAGGAAGTTGTCGACGCGACGGGGCTCGATGAACGGACCCTCCGCAGCATGGCCCATGGGGTCACACGGCCCCACGCCCGTACGCTCCACAAATTGGCCAGCGGCCTGGGGGTAGAGACCGACGAACTGTTTCAAGAACCGCTCCTCCAGGGTCTGGCGGCATTCGACCGAACCACCAATCCGGTGGTTGCCGAGGTGATCGGCGCGCACCCCGAGTTGATTGCGGGTTGGAGCCCTGCCGAATTCAAGGAACTTTACAGCCGCTTTGCTGTCGGGGGTGAATTGACCGAGGCAGGCGCACTGGCCGCCGCCCATTACATGAACACCCGCCGCGAGCTATTTCGTCAAGCGGCCGTCGTGTTGGAAAGCAGAGAGGCCGAGGTGCTGCAAGAATTCATCGCCCTGCTGTACCGCCGCGTGACGACCTTGGAATAAGTCCTGCTCGGGATAACTTAGGTGCGATTCTAAATTAACTTCCGTAGACTACGCCAACGGCGTTTCAGCTTTCAGCCCAGGGTTGCGAGT
>CALMBE010000613.1 GCA_937860165.1 uncultured Planctomycetaceae bacterium | reverse complement strand
GCTCCATCGAGTATGCCGCCGAGGGCGTCGCGCCGGCCACGCTGGCGATCATCCACGAGTTCGTCCCCAACGAGGGTGAGAGCTGGCAGTACACCCTCGACGCGCTCAGCCGCTTCTACGAGCAGGCCCTCACGGAGCGGGTGCGAGACGGCGTCACGGCGTCCGCTCCGCCACCGGGCACGCTCGTCGAGCGGGCCCTGGGGCTGAACGAGGCTTCGGTGCTAGCAGGGGCACCGTTTGCGATTCTCGAAGTCCAGCTTTACGTTGACTCTGAATTAGTAACCACTTATAGTTGCGACGGTTTGATTGTCAGCACCCCCGTGGGTTCGACGGCGCATAGCCTGTCGGCGGGAGGACCGATCCTGCGAAAAGACTTGCAGGCGTTTGTCATCTCGCCGATTAGTCCCCACACGCTGACCAATCGGCCGGTTGTCGATTCCGCCGAGCGGGTCTTCGAGTTGGTGGTTCCCAAGCCACTCGCGGGAACTTCGCTGGTGGTCGACGGCAAGGTGCTCTACCAACCGCAGGCAACGGACCGCATAAGAATCACGCGCTCGCGGGCGCAATTTCAGTTGATTGAAGTCGCGGGATACGGATATTATCGTACTCTGCGAGAAAAACTAGGTTGGGGTGGCCGACTTAAAATCGACCATTAGTCCCCTACCCGCAGCACATTCAACCCAGCAGGTGCATGGATGCCCCAATTCTACAAACTTATCTTGCTTCTTTCCCTTGTTTGCAGTTGGGCGAGTGAAGCGAACTCACTCCAGGCCGCCGAGAGTACACCCCCTGCTGGGAAAAAATACCAGCTCGCCTACAAGTTTCGCCGCGGGGAAGTGATCCGCTATAGCGTGTCCCACTCGGCCAATATCCGCACTACCATCGAAGGGACAACCCAAGAAGCCGAGACTTCGAGCGATTCGATCAAGGCCTGGAAAGTGACCGATGTTCTGCCCAATGGTGAAATGGAGTTTGTTCACTTGGTCGAAGTGGTGCGGATGAGCAATCATGTCCCCAACCGGGCGCTCACCGAGTTCGATAGCGAACGCGACAAGACTCCTCCCCCCGAATTTGAACGGGCGGCCCGGGCCGTGGGAGTTCCGTTGTCGGTGATTCGCATCTCGCCCTCCGGGAAGATTATCGCCCGCGAGGAAAAGCATCCGCAACCGCCAGTCTCGGAAGACCTGCCGATCACGCTGCAACTTCCGGAAACCGCAGTGGCGGTGGGTGAACAATGGGATCAAGCTTACGATGTGCCCACCGATCAGAAGGACGGTTCTAAAGTGAAGGTGCGAACTCGCCGGGTTTGCACCTTGGAAGGGGTTAAGAATGGTATCGCTTCGATCTCGGTCGAATACCAGATTCTCACCCCCGTGAGCCCGTTCGTCGAATCGAACCTTGTAGATCGTATCACGAAAGGGACCGTGCGGTTTGAT
>CALMBE010000612.1 GCA_937860165.1 uncultured Planctomycetaceae bacterium | reverse complement strand
GGCCATGTTTTCTCGACGATTCACATGCCCACGCCGGAGTACCAGCGTGAGCATGACACCCCAAAGTGAAAAAGTGATTGGCCCTGCCTGCTGGCCTGCCAGCAGTGTTTTCGTAACAAGGCGCGGATTCAGAATCGAACCGCTTTTGAGGTGGATCACGAGATCAACAATCGGGGTCAAGCACTGCTAACCAGTTAGCAGTGGCACATAACGGCTGGTTCGGCTTCAGCTTTTCGACGAAAGCACAACGAGATCGAGCCCCTTGAATTGCTTGAACCCTTTGTCGGTTGTCACGAGCTGATATCCGCCTGCCATGGCAAAGGCCGCCAGATAGGCGTCTGCCCACAGTTTCGGGGAGGCCTGCGAACAGCCGGCCAGCTTCTTCCAAGAGGATTCCAAACCACGCGGCTCCTCTACCCACGAGATGCGTTCATCGGCCAGGAAACCCTCATAGGCCGACCATGCCGCCTCATTGCTCAAAGGTGGAATTCCGTAGGGGGCCAGCACCGCGCGTGTCGTGAGCAACCGCAAGAAAGACTGCTGCGTGGAACGACAAAACAGCGTGGGCTCGGCCGGCTTGCGGTCCGCGAACCAGGCGCGCGTCACACCATGAAACTCGTGTTTAGAAAGCACCAACGCCAACCAAATGTTGCTATCGGCCAACGGCATTTTGCCATTCCACTTCCTGCGCCAGGAGAATGTCGGCCACGCGTTCAGGTGTCATTTCGTCGTGCGGCGCGGCGGTCTGTTTGCACGTTATCATAGACAACCCCGTTTTTTTGTCCCGAGTGATCACCGGCGCCTGGGCCTCCGCCTCGGCACCAGCGGCAACAGCCAGACCTTTGCGCAAGAGATCGGCAACCGCATCTTTGAGTTTCCGCCCCTCGCGGAGGGCACGCAGTTTCACTTGTTTCACCAGAGCATCGGGCAAGTCGAGGGTTGTCTTCATACACCCATTTTCCTGGTATCCCAGCTTTCTGTCAAGTTGACGTTTGGCTCAGTGGGATTGCAAAAGCAGGAGCAATCGCCTCATTTGAACCCCGCCGACACGTCAGAACACGGGATGGGGAAAGGTGTAAGTCGTAGGTCGTAGGTGGCCTAAAGCTCCGGGCGAGGGCACCGCACCTACTTCGTGTGGTCTGCTGACAGCTCGCCCAATGATTTCACTTTTACCCAGACTTTACTTTTGACACCAACCGGCTTGTCGTGAGAGAATAGAGCCATGCAAATCGACATTCCCCAGGAACAGTACGACAAACTCACCGACTTGGCCAACGCGGCTGGGTATGCGGATGTCGTCGCGTTCATGGTGGCCTTGGCTGCCGAGTCTGCGCAGGACCCGCGCGGGCCGCTGGGCGAGCAAGAACTTCGTGAGAGCGTGGCCAGGTTGAAACAAGCCGATGCGTCGATTGATGCAGGCGAAGGGATCGAAGCGGAAGAAGCATTTCGACGGGTCGCCGAAAAATATGCAATGCAAATCAAGTCATGACGTACCACCTCGTTGTCTCCCCGCAAGCCTACGAAGCGTTGGAGCGATTTATTGACTACATTGCGGTCGAGAAGCAATCGCCTCTCAACGCAATGCGCTGGCTAGAGAAAGCTCTAGCGGCTTTGCAAACCTTAAAACGCTTTCCGCATCGTTGTCCCCCTGCCCCGGAGAATGATCTGTACGAAGAGACGATTCGTATGTTGATCGTTGATCGGTGCTTGTTTCTGTACCGGGTCGACGAAGAGACCGCGACCGTTCGGGTTCTTGATTTTCGCCACGGCAGCCAACAAACCCCGGAGTGACGGGGCAACAAAATTGGAGTCCCAGTTTGTGTCTGAGATTCTCGCGTCTACGTGGTTTATCCGAATTGGCGGAAGTTTTGTTTGGGCCACTTCAAATCTCTACTCCCCCACTTCATTCGCTCGGCAGCTTGCCACGATGCGAATGAGTTCATACGGGACTTCGCCGGCGAGGTGGTCGAAGATCGGCTTGAGGCGCTCGTTGCCGACTGCGGCGATTGCTTGCTGCACGCGCTGGATGATCGCGGGCTCGACCCAAGGGGTGGGGTCCGTGATCTGTTCGTGGCGAATAAACTGTTCAAGATAACCCCCGACGGTTGACTTGGCTCGACCCAGCTTGGCGGCGACGTCGTCAAGCGATTCCTGCCGGGCAAAGTACACAAAAGCTGCCGAAGTGGAAGCCGGAAGCGGCTTAGAATTGCTCGGGTTTGCATGGGCGGACGGCTTAGCCTGATTTAGGACTGGAGTCCGCTCACCCTTCAACACTTGCCAGCCAAGATCGGTCAAATGGAGCTGTTGGTATTCACCCACCCGCTTGGCAAACCCTTGGGCCACCAATTGGTCGATCCAGTGGCGAATCGTGGTGCGGGTATGATCGGACAGCAAACCATAGGTGCTGAGTCGGTTGTGGCCTTTTTGCAGGATGCGTTGTTCCTGCGAACCGGCCAACACTTGGGAGGTGTAGTCGGCTCCATATTGCTGTTCGAGTCGTGCGACGCAAGACAGAATTTTTTGGGCGACAATCAGCGGCTGGTCGACTTCATCGAATTGGCCGAGACAAACATCGCAGGCCTGGCAATTGGCTTGATCGAGTGCCTGACCAAAATGCTCGACGAGCAATTGGTGCCGGCAGCGGGGTGTCGAACAAAACTGCTCGATCCCTTCCAGGGCCGCCAATTCCCCGGATTCCCCCTCCCCAGACTTCTGCATGAGAATCCGCCACTTGGCAAAATCCCCGCCGGAATAAAACAAACAGCACTCGGCTTTCAAGCCGTCTCGCCCTGCTCGACCACTTTCCTGCTGGTAGGCTTCCAACGATTTGGGAACGGCCGCGTGGATCACATACCGCACATTTGACTTGTCGATTCCCATGCCGAAGGCCACCGTGGCGACCATGATTTCGACTTCCTCAGTGAGAAAGGCCTCTTGATTCTGGCGGCGCGCTTGTTCGTCCATGCCCGCATGATAGGCGACCACGCGGTGGCCTAAGGCTTCGAGTGCAGCGGTCGTACTTTCGACATCCTTGCGGGTGATGCAATAGATGATGCCCGACCCGCTGGGGTGCCGGCCAATCACTTCGAGAATTTGATTGAGCCCATTATTCCGCTGGGCAACTTGATAGGACAGGTTGGGCCGATCATAGGATCCAATCAGCACTTCGGGGTCGGAGAGTTTGAGTTGGGCGACGATGTCTTGTTGCACCCGCTCGGTAGCGGTGGCTGTGTAGGCATGAAAGGCCACACCTGGAAAACGCTGTCGCAAAACCTTCAGGCCACGATACTCGGGACGAAAATCATGGCCCCAAGAACTGACACAGTGGGCTTCGTCGATGGCGAACATCGAAATGTTGATCGACGCGAGTAGCGTGAGCAACTGATCGGTCAGCAAACTCTCGGGCGCGAGATAGAGGAGCGACAGTTTGTCGGCCCGGAGATCTTCGACGACCCGTCGGCGACCTGCGGCGGAGAGGGTGCTATTGTAAAAGGCTGCAGACACGCCGTTGGCCGTCAGGGCGTCGACCTGATCTTTCATCAGCGCGATCAAAGGAGACACGACGATGGCCACCCCCGGCAAACAACAGGCCGGTGCCTGAAAGCAGAGCGACTTGCCTCCCCCGGTGGGCAAGACCAGCAGCGAGTCCCGGCCCGCAAGGACACTTTCGATGGCCTCTTGTTGCAGGGGTCGAAAAGAATTATATCCCCAACGCTGCCGCACTACCTCGCGGACATCGGCCAGGCAAGCGGGAGCGGAACTCGAAAGCTGGGTTTGAACGGCTGTCATGGGAAGAGTCCCCCAAACGAAAATGGGTGAGTCAGAGTTGGTATACGTGCGTACAGAATAATGGGGAATCCAGTTGGCGACAAGCGCTTTTGAGACTCACTCCTCTGAATTTTTAAGCACTGTCAATCATCTGTCTTAGCGGTCGAATACCAACTATGCTGATGTGACAGGCCGCTGATGAACGCGGACCGGGCGGATTTCCACGGTTAATAAGCTCTAATCCGCGATAATCCGTTAAATCCGTGTTCATCCGCGTTCCATCGATTCACTCCTTGCATTGTTAAATCATGAAATTTCCTCGTGGAATTTGGCTGCTCTTGATTGTGTATTTCACGGCGTTCGCGTACGCGCTCGTGGCTTGGCTGCCGGGGGTTGTTGCGGGGTATCGGTCCTTGGCCGAGTCGTATCCCGCGCTCGGATATGTGTATCTGGGGGTCGTGGCTTTGGGAGGGGCCGCGCTGGTGGGGGCTTCGGGGTATTTGTTGGTGCGACTATGGCGAAACTCGGTCCACAAGCGGCGTGGCCGCGAGAGTCGGCAGCGGAATCCGAGCGAGCTGTCGCACTCGGAGCGTCAAGCGGAACTTCGCCAGAACATCAGCACGAGCCAAAACTATGTCCTCGGCGCAGGGGTGTCGGCACAGTTGCGCGGAGAGATCGAGCGAACCCTGGCCGAGATGGAAAAGAAACACGCCGATTGCCGACTCGAAATCGTCGCCTTCGGTACGATCTCCAGTGGCAAGTCGACGCTACTGAACGCCCTCTCGGGTCGGCAGGTGTTTGCGTCGGACATCGTCGGCGGGACGACCTCGGTGCGGAGCGAAGTCCCTTGGCCGGGACAAGAACAAGTGATTCTGGTCGATACACCGGGACTCGCGGAAGTCCGGGGCGAAGAACGGGCGGCGATTGCTGCCGGGGCCGCCAAGGATGCGGACCTGGTATTGCTGGTGGTCGATGGACCTCTCAAGTCTTATGAGGTCGATCTGGTCAAAAAACTCCATGCAATGGAAAAGCGAATTGTCGTCTGCCTGAACAAGGAAGACTGGTACGACAAAGATGAAGAAGTGCATCTGGCGCTGCAAATCTCGCGGCAACTGCCCGGCATCGCGTCTCAGGATGTCGTCGCCGTGCGAGCGGCGACGGTGAGCCGGGAGCGGGTCCGGGTAACGGTCGGGGGCGCGGAAGTCGCCGAAGAATATGAATTGCCTCCCAATGTGGCACCGCTTGCCGACCGTTTGTTGCAAATCGTGCAGAAGGATGGCCGCGAGTTGCTGCTCGCGAATCTCTTGCTTCAGTCACGGGGACTTGTCGACGTAGCCAAGGATCGGGTGCGGGCCGTCCTGGACGCGCGGGCCGACGAAATCATCAGCCGCCACATGTGGGCCGCGGGCGGGGCGGCGGGAATCAACCCGATTCCGATCCTGGATATCGCCGGCGGGAGTGCCATCACCGTGAAAATGGTGTTGGAGCTCGCTCATGTGTACCAGCAAAAAATCGACGCCGATGGCGTGGTAAAAATGCTCGAGCAGCTTGGCAAGAATTTGATCGCCATGGTCGGGGCCTCGGCTGCCTCACCGGCGGTAGCGACGGCCATTGGTTCGCTCCTGAAAACCGTGCCGGGAATCGGCACGATTGCTGGGGGGCTGGTGCAGGGAGTCACCCAATCGCTCGTGACGCGGTGGATCGGCAATGTGTTCAAGGAATACTATCGACGCGACATGCAGGCACCCCCGGGAGGAATCGCCGAACTCGCCCGCGATCAGTGGTCGCAAATCACTCGGCCTGATGTGCTGCGAAAGCTGATCCAACGTGGCCGCAGCGAACTGACTCAATCGCTCTTCGGGGAGGACCCGCAATGAGTGACCACCCCGCCAACCCCTCGGCCCCAGGCAGCTCCCTGCCCGACACGGACTTTCATGCCGCGTTGGCTACTGTTCGCCGCGCGATCGAGCAATTCCAAGGTTGCAGCGACGAAGAAAAGCGCCTCTTAGCCCGCGATCTCGATGAACTGGAAAAAATGGCGGAGAAGCTCGAATCGGGCCGGGTCGAGATTGTTGTCTTCGGCGAAATCAGCACCGGCAAGTCAGCGCTCATCAATGCCTTGGTGGGAGCAGAAATCGCCCAGGTAAATGTCCAAGGGGGTTGGACCAAGGACGTGTGGCATGTTCCGTGGGAGGGGATCGGCTATTGCGTGCCGGGCTTGGCGAATTCGCAAGTCGTGCTCGTCGATACCCCGGGGCTGAACGAAGTCGATGGGGCCGAGCGCGGCGAGATGGCTCGTTCGGCAGCAGCTCGGGCAGACTTGGTGCTCTTTGTGACCGATTCCGATCTCAACGAAACCGAGTACTCGGCAATCGTGGAACTGGCGGCCAGTCACAAACCGATCTTGCTCGTGCTTAACAAGGCGGATCTGTACACGCGGCACGAAGTGCAGCAGTTGGTGGATTTGTTTCGCGGTCGGCGGCTGGCGGGAATTGTCGACCCCGCAAATATCCTGGTCACACAGGCCAACCCACGAGAAATGGAATACGTGATCGAATCGGCCAGCGGGGCGGTTCGCAGCGAGTGGCGGAAACCGGAACCCAGTGTCGGTGGTCTTCGCAGCCGCATTTTGGAGGTACTGAGTTCCGAGGGAAAGTCGCTGATCGCCCTGAACGCTGCGATGTTTGCCGCCGACAAGAGCGATCGGATGGGTGCCCTCCGCGTGCGACTCCGCGAAACGGAAGCCGCGCGGGTGATTTGGAGTTATGCGGTCACGAAGTCACTGGCGGTGGCCTTGAATCCTGTCCCCGCGCTCGATGTGCTGGGGGGTACGGCGGTCGACGCGACCATGGTGGTTATGCTCGGTCGGATCTATGGCATGAACATCACGACCTCGAATGCACGGGCCCTGGTGACTTCGATTCTCAAGGCCGCGGGTTGGGTGATGCTCAGCGAAGCGGCGGTGAGTTACGCTTCGAGCGTATTCAAGGCGTTGACCGTGGGTTACGGCACCGTGGCCACCGCGTTGCCGCAAGGCGCTGCTGCGGGGTACGGTTCTTACATCGTCGGCCAAGCGGCGCGGCATTTCTTCCAACACGGCGCAAGCTGGGGCGACCAATCCCCCAAACAAGTGATCACCCAAATCCTAGCCAATACCGACAAGGAATCGGTGATCCAACAATTGAAATCCGAAATCAGCAAGAAGATTTCGCTCAATCGGTATGTGGGCGGGAAGTGACAGGGAAATTGGTAGTGGGACCGTTTGAAATCTAGCAACTTTCCGGCCCGCCAATCAGTAGATCGCTGAAACTCCAAAGTCGATCCGTCACTCCAGCAGCCATTTCCGGTGTAATTTGACTCGGCTCCTACCAGCGACATCCACTTGGGAGAGCCAAGCGCGCCTTCTCATAAAAAAACCAGATGTGAGAATTACGGCCAAACATCCATTGACATAATATTATGTTATTACATAATACTATGCAGTCACGTAACCACTCGTAAATCTTGCTTTTCCCAGGAGAATAACCGATATGTCACACACGAAAAGCAATCCGTTTCGACCTGGCGCTGGCCATTCACCACCTCATTTAGCTGGCCGGGAGAAAGAAATTGAGAGCTTTTGCTCAGCTCTACAGCAAGAAGTAATTGTCAACAATGTCGTGTTAACGGGACTCCGTGGCGTCGGAAAAACAGTGCTAATGGATGGCCGTTTTAAGCCTAAGGCGCAGGAGGCAGGATGGGCTTGGGTAGGTTCGGACTTTTCAGAATCGTCGTTCTTAAATGAATCGAATCTCTGCAACCGGTTGATTACAGACTTGTCGGTATTCTCGGGCAGCCTGTCAGTTACAGGTCCACCAAAAACCTTGGGATTTCAGTCGCCACCGCCTGCCGAGCTAGTCATATCCTATCAGTTCTTGTGTACTTTATTTGAAGGACAACCAGGGCTGCTGGTGGACAAACTAAAGGCGGTATTGGAATTTGTATGGGTGGCGGCAGAGAAACGCGGCACTAAAGGGATTGTTTTTGCTTACGATGAGGCCCAGGTTGTTGCCGACCAAAAACAAAAGGATCAATATCCGCTCGCGCTTCTACTTGAGGCATTTCAATCCCTGCAACGAAAGGGAGCCAAGTACATGCTTTTGCTGACGGGCCTGCCAACACTGTTTCCAAAGTTGGTTGAGTCCCGTACGTATGCCGAACGAATGTTTTCAGTCCAGGAAATTGGGCGATTATCGCCGGAGGCATCGCGAGAGGCAATTACAGTACCGCTCGAGAGTGGCCCGATAAGTTTCATGGAAGATGGTATTACTACCATTATCGAAGCATCGGACGGCTACCCGTATTTCATCCAATTTATTTGCCGTGAGTCACTGGACTATGTAATTGAAACAAATAATACAAATATCCCCATAGAACCGATTATCAGGAAACTTGATTGCGATTTTTTCGCGGGCCGTTGGGAGACCCTTACCGACAGGCAACGAGACCTGCTGTACTGTGCTGCGCAACTCAACATAGCGGACGGAGAATTTACCATTCCAGAAATCGAGGAAGTCTCAAAAAAAACTGCGCGGCCAATCAAGCGATTTATGCGGAATGACATTAGCCAAATGCTGCCTCGGCTAATCGAAAAAGGCCTAATTTACAAGAACCGATATGGGAAATATTCGTTTGCAGTGCCTCTCATGGGCCGTTTCGTAAATCGAAAGTACGAGGCTACTCCCCTGCAAAGGGAGCTATTTGATAATTAGCCTAGAATTTTCAAACGGTATCACTACCCGCAATTGGTAATCATTGGCATCCGCAAACCTTCGTGTTATACTTCACCGATGACCGTCTCTTTTGAACTACCCAACGACTTGCAGCACGAACTCCAAATTGCTTTTGGTGACTTGGGACAAGCTGCCAAGGAAGCATTGGCCGTGCGTGGATACTCCGAACGTAAGTTTGGCATGGGTACACTGCGAAGGCTGCTGGGACTTGAAGATCGTTGGGCAGCGGAGAAGTGGCTGGCAGACCACCAAGTAGTCCGCAATTATTCGGTGGAAGACTTGCAGGCGGATGTTGAAACGCTTCAAAATCTAAGCGACTGAGAATCTATGCTCGTCGTTGCTGATAGTTCTCCGCTGCTTTATCTGCTCCTCATTGACCAAATCGAGGTCCTTCCCCATCTGGTGTTAGCCGGCATCGTTCCGATGCCGGGCTATTCGAGTAAACCATATCATGCGGCACCGGAACGGTGCTGGCTAACCAACTGCAAAGTGAAAAACTGATCGGCCCTGTTAGTTTCCATCACCACCCTGCAATTCACGATGACTCTCCCCACCACCCATGCCAGCCTGTACGACTTTCCCAAATACTACGATCTCGTCTATGGCAGCGACTGGAAAGCTGAATTCGAGTTTCTCCGGGCGTGTTTTGTCAAACATGCCAGCGGCAAAGTGCGCCGCGTGTTTGAACCTGCCTGTGGCACGGGCCGGTTACTGGTGAAGTTTGCGCAGGCGGGGTTCAAAGTGGGGGGCGTCGATCTCAATCCGCTGGCGGTTGACTTCTGCAACGCGCGCTTGGTGCGTGCTGGGTTTCGTCCCACGGCCCAGGTGGGCGACATGTGCGACTTCGCGGTCCGGCAGCCAATCGATGCCGCGTTTAACACGATCAACAGCTTTCGTCACCTGGGGACTCAGAAGCAGGCGGAAGACCATTTGCGGTGTGTCGCCCGCGCGCTGCGGCCTGGTGGAATCTACGTGCTCGGATTGCACCTCACACCGACTCGGGGCGAAGCATTGCAGGAAGAACGCTGGGCCGCGCGGCGGGGCAATTTGGCGGTTCTGTCGCATCTGTGGGTCATCGACTGCGACCGGCGACGCCGTCGGGAAGAAGTCGGGATGAGCTTCGACGTGTATTCGCCGACCAAGCAGTTCCGTATCGAGGACCGAGTCGTGTTTCGCACCTATTCGGCAGGCCAGCTTAAAAACCTCCTGGCGAGCGTCTCAGAATTTGAAGTAACTCAAGTCTACGACTTTGGTTACGACATCGACTCGCCAATTAAAGTCGGTCCTGGCACCGAGGACGTGGTTTACATATTGAAAAAGAAGCCCTGATTTTTGGGACTTCGCAGGGTACGCAGATTGGATGAGAATGGGGCATGCTAAACCGCAAGCGGCGGGAAACTCACCACTGACAACGGACAACGGACCCCCTCCCTTGCTCACCCAAACCACATCGCCGATTGTTCCTGACACCAATCATCGAGAATCATTCGCTGGTTTTCGCCGCTGGATCTGCGCTCAATTGGGAGTCGACGCGACTCGTCAGGCCGACATTTCTCTGGCGGCGCTGGTCGAAACAATTCGTGAGCACGGCTTGGCGATCCACGCCCGCCCGCGCGAGCAAGGAGTGACGGTCAACGACATCGCTCAGCGGCTGTTTGCTGCGTATGAAGTCGAGGGTGGCAAATCGCATCTGGGAGGTTGCCAACTTGCGGATTTTCCCTTTTTGCGGATGAGTTATCTCAGTCCCGAAGATCCCGCCGAAGTGCGTCACATGTTCCTCCGCGGTGACGGATCTTCTGTAAGCGACCAGTTAGTCCGGGAGTTGGGATTGCTCGATCTCGAACCCATCGGAAAGTCTCCTCCCCGAATGGAACAGGACGCGCTTCAGTCGCTCCTTGCCGCAGGCAACCGCGTTGCCGCCAAAGCCTCGAGTAGCCGCGATCCACAGGCCGTGGCTGCCGACCCCCTGCTCTGTACCGTGATTTGGGTCAAGCGGGTAAGCGGGCAACTGAATTTCACGATCGGCGAGCAATCCGCCTCGCTCCCCTTTTCCGACTGGGTGAAAACCCTGGTTCCCAAACCCTATGTGGCCGAACACTCGGGAACGGTAACTTTTCACCTAGCCACGACCGACGACGGCAAACTCGACGCCGCCGAAGCCATTGCCAAGTGCGAACTTACCGGCCAGCGGCGATTGCGGAGCGAGTTAACCCCATGTAGTGTGACCGGCAAACTGGTGAAACGGGAATTCACGCAGCCTTGTCCCGTCTCGGGCCGACCGACGCTCACCAATCAGTTCACGACTTGCCCGGTTTGTCGTCAAGCTGTTTCATTGACGCAGGTAGACGAGCTCGCTTGCCTCGCCTGTCGCAACTTGGAAAAAGTGAACCAAGCGGACCCCCGTCTGTCATGGATCTTGGGGGAACACCCTGCCTTAGAACGCTGGAGTCACTGGAAATTGGCCGAGACCCTGCAGGTCTATATTGCCCAGGGATCAAGGTTTACGAAGCGAATTCTGGTGGTGGTCGACAAGGAAACGCTCGCGATTCGCCATCTGGCGATCTCGGGGCGATTTTCACAGGGTTGGACAGCTGTGGAGGAATCGGGGTGGGGTGAGTGGACGGTAGGGGGTGGTCCGTAGTCCGTGGTCCGTTCTCGGGGGCAATCTGGCCCCTGCCGCTTGCGGTTTAGCATCCACGTTCCCGGACTGGCTTTCACGCTTGTCAAGTTTTTTGTCAAAAAGGGACTAGACGGGTCTCCCTTGGTGAGTAAAATTATAGGGTTGAAGGTGTTAGGTTCTCCCCGATTCTCAAAATACTCCCCCCAGAAGCCAGACGCACGCAAATCGAAGTTGCACACCAGGGTCATTGAAGGCCTCCTTCGGACATTCCCGATGGGTCGTTCTGACTAACTAGGTGGCCTCGAGCCAATTGGCAAATCTTGCTGGCTGTCGTCCCAGGGGTTAGTTGGGTCTTGGGATCCGAGAGCGGTTTATCCGAGGCAAGTGCGTGCATATTTCTTGCCCCGAGGTGTTTCCCACGGTTTTTTTCTGAGGGGATTGGGCTCCACCAGATTGGGAGCTCCGGATCGAGAAGGACCTTCCTGGCTTGGGGCAGCAGATGAGGTTTCTCAGTTTTCTTGGAAGCAATTTTCTCCGACGCAGTCGATCCAGGCCAACCATTGCCTTGGGTGTTGCGTAGGAAGCTTGGCCTGATTTGTTTCAGGCCGCTACAAAACTAGAGCAATGAAACTTGAGCGATTGATTCTGATTTCTGCCAACAGCTCGGTTAGTCGCCTTAAGCTGTGAACATTGGGCAACTTGCAACGAGGTAGTACCGCGGTGTGTTGCGCCGCGCTATTAGGTCAAACGTAATTTTTTTCCAAATTGTGGATCACATAAGCCTCTGAATTGATTGGTGTTAGAATTAGTTGTCTTAAGACAAACCATTCTGACACGAACTGCTTCGGAGGGGAATTTGTTGTAGGGGGAACTCTTGTTACTGCCGACTGGTTTATTTGTTCGGTTGTTTTTGGTTCGAGCGGCGATTGCTGTGGCACCTGTTAGATCAGTATCTCGGTGCGAGTGGGCAGAATCGCTGGATTCTTGCTGGCGGCGTTTGTGCGTTGCCGTGGAAGTTCTTGCCGCTGGCAGCCTACCCGTCAGTCGCCTGTGCGGTCAGTTCGTTGAAACTCAGTGTTCGTTAGGTCTGCGATCTTAGAGTCTGGTTTCTTTAGGATCGTCGTGTGACCTGCACCGATTTATTTGCTTTCTAAAAATCACTTTTTTGATCTTTTTGTAATCGAGGAGTACTTACTTGTACGACGCATTATTGGATCACGAATTAGACGATGACACGAATGTCGCCGATGTCGAGAAAGACTTTGACACCAAAGGTCTCGGGGACGCTCCGGAAATCGATGACGACGATCTGCCGCTTGATTTGACCAACGACGCGAAGGAAGCCGAACTCGATGCCGATGCCGATGAAGAGTTCGAGGGCGAAAGCCTCGAAATGGAATCTTGGTCGGACGACCCCGTGCGGATGTATCTGACGCAAATGGGCGAGATTCCACTCCTGACCCGGCAGCAGGAAATCAGCCTGGCACGTCGCATCGAGCACACCCGGACTGCGTTTCGCCGTCGACTGTTGGCCTGCGACTATGTAATCCGCGTCGCCTACAAGGTGCTCAGCCGGGTGCATCGGGGCGAATTGCCGTTTGATCGCACGGTGCAAGTGTCGGTGACCGACTGCCTGGAAAAAGAACAAATCCTGGGCCGTTTGCCGCACAATCTCCGGACCCTGGAAATCCTGCTCCAGCGCAACGAAGAGGACTATCGCCTCGCCACGAGCAAGAGCGCCAAACCCGTGCTCCGCAAAGCGGCGTGGAATCGACTCGGACAGCGTCGCCGCCGGGCGGTGATGTTGATCGAAGAATTGGGACTGCGAACCCAGCGGATCGAGGCGATGATCGCCCCGCTCGAAGAATTTAGCCGGCGCGTTGATGAACTCAAGAAGCAACTCGGGCAGATGAAAAAAGATCGTCGCCCGCTTTCCGAGCGGAAACCGCTGTTGGTCGAGTTCCGCAACATTCTGCGGATGACCCAGGAGACCCCTGCCAGCTTGCGGCATCGCGTGAATTATCTGCGCGAGGTTTTTTCGCGCTACCAGCAGGCCAAGCGTGGTCTCTCGGAAGGGAACCTGCGCTTGGTGGTTTCGATTGCCAAGAAGTATCGCAACCGTGGCCTGAGCTTCCTGGATCTGATTCAGGAAGGCAACGCGGGCCTGATGCGGGCGGTCGACAAGTTCGAATATCGCCGGGGTTTCAAGTTCTGCACTTACGCGACTTGGTGGATTCGTCAGGCGATCACTCGCGCCGTGGCCGACCAAAGCCGCACGATTCGCATCCCGGTCCACATGGTCGAAACCATGAGCCGCGTGCGGAACGTGTCGCGGGCGTTGCTCCAGCGTTTGGGCCGCGAGCCGACGATCGAAGAAACCGCACGGGCAGCGGAATGTTCCGTCGACGAAGCGCGGCGGGTGTTGGCGATGAGTCGCTATCCGATCAGCTTGGATCGTCCCGTGGGCAATAGCGAAGACAGCCACTTCGGCGACCTCCTCCCCGATTCGGGTGCCGAGAGCCCCGCCGTCGGTGCTGCGCAGGAAATGTTGCGTACTCGGATCACTAAGGTGCTCAAGACCCTCAGCTACCGCGAGCGCGAGATCATCAAGCTCCGTTACGGCCTGGGTGATGGTTACAGCTACACCTTGGAAGAAGTGGGCCACATTTTCAAAGTGACCCGCGAGCGTATTCGGCAGATCGAAGCCAAGGCCGTCCGCAAATTGCAGCAACCCAGCCGCAGCCAGGAGCTTTCGGGCTTCTTGGATTAAAAAGTTTGATGGCACACCATCCCGACAAACATATCCGCGCTGCTATCGAGCAAGCGGAAGAATTGGGTTGGCGGTTTGAAAAAGCTGGGCCGCGGGCTCACGCCTTTGGCACTTTGTACTGCCCGGAATCCAGCCGCGTTGGATGTATTGTCCATGTGTTTAGCACGCCGAAAAACCCCGAGAACCACGCCAACTGGATTCGCCGTCAAGTAGCACGTTGCACACACTAATATTCGGCAACGCCTAATTATTCAATTGAGAAAGCACTAAGGTTCTTAGAAAATGAACACTTACGAATTCATTTTGATCTTGGGAAGCGTAGGTCAGTCGGATAGTGAAATGGTGGAATCTCTCTACGAGGCGGGTTGCGATGATGGAACGGTATTTTCCAGCAATGGAGTTGCCGCCATCGGATTTTCGCGTGAGGCCATTGCCCTAGAATCGGCAGTCCGCTCTGCAATCGCTGACGTGGGAAAAGCTGGGTTCACTGTCCTTCGCGTTGAACCAGCCGAAGCTCCAGTTTTTGATCGGATCAATCAGGAATTAGCAGTCTAGAGACTAAAGGCCGCAGCCAGGAGCTTTCGGGCTTCTTGGATTAAGCGCAACGCAAGAATTAGTTAAACACGACCCCGCGATGTGCTTTAGATCGGAA
>CALMBE010000611.1 GCA_937860165.1 uncultured Planctomycetaceae bacterium | reverse complement strand
CGGGAAATATTTTCGCTGCAATCATCTTCGAGAGCGGCACACTCGGAGAGACAGGAGTTACACGCACTGAACTAGGAAACGGACTCGTTCCGGGAACCTCTGTGGATTCACATATATTTCCTGGCGTTCGATTCCAGGTGACTCAACCAGTAGTACTTTCAGAAGTTGGAGGACATTTTGTTGAGGAATCTAGCGGAACTTTCTTTGGCGTGATTGTGGCACTCAATGACGAAACTGACTTTCCAGATAGTGGCGACTTGTCGACTCCTGATGTGCTTGGGGCAGCAACTTTGACATTTCCCAATCCATCGAAGGAAGTTTATGGCAATCTTGTTTTGCCCCTTGACCCTGGTTGGTATGCACTAGTTTTCGGCAGCGGGTTGTTCGGAACTAATGGCTTAGGAGGGGCCGTTCGCAATGGAGTGGATTTCGGGGATCCCTCTTATGTCGCGCATGGGCCTAACCTTCAATGGTTCAATTTTGACATATTCGGAACCTTCTTTGACAACCATCGTTTTGTAGTCAAGGGGGCCATCGTGCCGGAGCTGAACGCGCTAGGCATGGTCTTATTCTTTCTCGTCGTGCTTTGGTCACTCCCGAACAGACTGATTTGAAGCGACGCGTCCGACACTTTCACTTGAGGAAACATCATGTCTGGCCAACCATTCTTCCGGAATAATTTCTTGACAAAACTCGGATTCCCCTGCAAGAAACCCCGCAACCTCCGCAAGCATGGATTTGCACGACAGCTTCGTTTCGAACGATGTGAAGATCGTCGCATGTTGGCAACAATTACGGTGAACTCTTTTTTGGACAACGGAGACGGTGCCAATACGACGTTTCGCGAGGCAATTGAACAGGCAAACGCGAGTTTCGACCCCGACACAATCCAATTCGACCCTTCCGTGTATGGTCAGAATATAGTGCTAACAGGCAGCAATCTAAGTGTCACTCGGCGTGTGACAATTACAGGTCCGACTGGTGCCAACCGGATCACGATCCAGAAGGGTTTGAATTCCCCCGCGACCGTAGGATTGCAGTTCTCGGGATTCGACTTGAGCCCAACTGGCCTCATTGGGTTGACAGGCGTTTCCGGCCTTCGATTCTCAGGGTTTGATACAGGAATCAAATTAACAAATCTCTCGTCCGATGGTTGGGATGTTGAAAGATCACTACGCATTGAGAACACGGAGATTCAGAACGTTACCACCGGGATTGAGCTGGATAATGCCGATGTGCCATTCGACATCCACGGAAATATGATTCGAGGTTTGGGAACCGGTACCGGGGACGGCATTAAAATCTTCAATTCAGGTCAGTTTCTTCCTGGTGGGGGGACTATCACCCATCCATCACTTTATACCAGCAATATCGGTAACTTCGATGTAGTAGGCACGTCCAATACAATTAATGGTTTTCAGCGCGGTATCGAAGTCCTGGCAAGTTACTATCCTGATCTGCGCATCAGCAATAACGTCATTGGCTCACAAGCTCTCCCCAATTCAGGAGATGGAATCATTAGCGCTGACCTCCATGCCGCTGCTCCGAATACTTTGGGCATTGGAAGAATTGACAACAACAGTGTGCGCTATAATGCGGAACACGGCATTAATACCCTGTTTACGGATGCAACGATCATTGAAAATAATTCCATCGCCTTCAATGGCCATGCAGGGCTTAGCTTGAGAAATGGAGCCAATGATTTTATTGTCCAACTGAATACTTTCGATTCCAATGGACGGGACGCCATAGTGCTGGATTCTTCTGCCGATGATCGCAACAAATTCTCACAGAATACTTTTAGTGGGATCAATTTGGCGGCAAACTACTTGCCAATCAACTTGCAAGCTACAGCGAATGAAATTGGGCAGACACCCAACGATGGAAATGATTTTGATCCCGGTGCTAACGACCTAATGAATTATCCTGTGATCAATGCAAGTGGAATTACACTCAACGGTGCCAATTGGTCGGTGCCCTTCGCTTTCGACACTGATGTTAGTGGGGATTATACGCTCGAATTCTACAAATACACCGTCGCTACGAATCGATATGATTTTATCGATTCCGAAGATGTCAATGGAGTCACTTCAGGGACAAACGATTTTTTAGGAACGGCCTTAATTCCGAGTAGTTTATTAGCCCCGGGCAATCAACTGAGTGTCTTGGCTATCCGAGATACGGGAACCAATGCGAAAAATACCTCCGAGATGGCTCCAGTAGTTACAGTCCCTGCAATTAGTCCTGCTCCGACATCAATCACTCTCCATCCCAGTTCCGATACCGGAACACAAGGCGACAATCGTACCAGCCGAGACAATAGTATCCCCGCCAATAATCTCCAGTTCACTGTCGGTGGGACAGTTAGCAATGCAACGGTCCGCATCTACTCGGGTACAACTTTGATCGGAACCGGAGTAGCCACGGGCTTTACAACCTCGGTGACCACCAGCGGCACTTTCGATTTGGCGGATGGCTTGCGTACTATTACTGCGAAGCAAACTCTGTCAGGTGCAAGCGAATCTGCCGGTGTGTCGTTGAATCTCACGATTGATACCTTGGGTACCAGAATTAATGATGTGATTCTCGCTAACCCGACTTGGGCAATGGGAGCAAACCCTTTTTCCTTTGCGAGTATTGTTCAGAGCGGTCAACAACTTAAGCCGATTTTTAGGCAAAACGTTAACACGATTCAAATTCAATTTAACGAAAATGTCCTCAAGCGTGACGCAAACGGCGTCTTTTCCAACATCAACTCGGGTATTGCCGATGGGAATCTCCTGTTGGAATTGAGGCAAACTGTTCGCGGCAGTAATGGCAGTGTCACTAACGGGACGGTCTCTGCCACGGGCTTCACCTACAATCCATCCACCTTCTTGGCAACTTGGACCTTCGCGAATCTAAGTGATGGAAAGTATGCGATTCACCTCA
>CALMBE010000610.1 GCA_937860165.1 uncultured Planctomycetaceae bacterium | reverse complement strand
TTGCGGTGTTGGTTGTGTCGACTCGAACCCCAACATTCTGATGTGACAAAGCACTAGGATGCTTGAATAGTCATTAGTTTCCGATTGTACTCCAGCTCTGGTCGGACTACCTGCAATTGGAAGTTGCTGAGGGACTGGCAGACATCGAAGCGGGAAATATCGTTAGATGGGATCCTGAGCAGGTGAAGCAGCATGCTCGAAATGCGGCAATTTGATCACCTCTCCAACAACTTCTCAAACTTCTCCCACGACAACGTGTTCGCCACGTCCGCTGCGGTGAGTCCCCCCCGCCGCGCTTGGAGTGCCCCATAGCGGAGAACATCAAGACCTTCGGTGCTGTGGGCGTCGGTGCTGATCACGATAGGTACGCCGTGTCGCTTGGCCGCGGCGCAGTGCAGGTCATGCAAATCGAGCCGGGCGGGATTGGCATTGAGTTCCAAAAACTTTTTGTGTTTGGCAGCGGACCGAATGACTTGCTCCATGTCGACGGCATACGGCTCGCGGCGATTGATGAGTCGGCCCGTCGGATGGGCAATTATATCCACATGAGGGTTTTCGAGTGCCCCTAGAATGCGCTCGGTGATCTGTTCGATCGGCTGGTTCTGGCCGTAATGCACGCTGGCGATGATCCAGTCCCCTTGTGCCAACACGTCGTCGGGAAGGTCCATTCCCCCTTTTTCGAGAATGTCGCATTCGATCCCTTTTAAGATGCGAAAATCAGGATACTCGGATTGAATAGCATCGATCTGGGCCCACTGGGCCAACAATCGTTTGGCATCGAGGCCGTTGGCCATCGTCACACGTTTCGAGTGATCGGTGATTGCCAGGTAATCTAAACCTTGGGCTTTCGCGGCTTCGACCATTTCGACGATCGAGTTTTTTCCGTCGGTCGCATGGGTATGGGTGTGCAGATCGCCACGAATGTCGTTCAGTTCGATAAGTTTAGGCAATTGCCCCTGCTCGGCCCAGCGAAATTCCTCGCGATCCTCACGAAGCTCGGGCGGAAAACAGGGAAGCTCCATGGCGGTGTACACTTCTGCCTCGGTGCGGCCCGCGAGGTAGTCTTCGCTTCCATCCGGCTGTACCCGATACACGCCCCATTCGTTGATCTTCAGGCCCCGCTGTTTAGCGCGACCGCGTAGTTCGACATTGTGGGCTTTCGAACCGGTGAAGTATTGCAGGGCGGCACCGAAAGATTGGGGCGGCACGACGCGCAGATCCATTTGCATCCCGCTGGAAAGTCGCACCGACATTTTCGTTTCCCCGCGTGCGATCACTTCGGCGATGACGGGAAAACAACCGAAGTGATCCATGGCTTTGGCAGCGTCGTGGGCCTCGACCAGAAAGTCCAGATCGCCGATGGTTTCGCAGCGTCGACGGTAGCTGCCGGCGGGTTCGATTTGGCGAATTCCATCGAGCAAGTGCATGTGGGCGAGTACTTCGAGGACAAGCGAGTCCGCCTCGGCCCACTTGGTACGCACATCACCTTGTTTGGCGATGTCGAGACCTTTGAGAATCGTTTCTTCGGTCTTGGCCCCGAAGCCCTTAAGGGCACGTACTTTTTGCTCGGTGCAGGCGGTGCGGAGTTGGTCGAGGGTTTCGACTCCCAATTCTTTGAACAGCGCAGCCGCTTTCTTGGGACCTAAACCAGGCACGCGCATGATAGCAAGCACGGATGCTGGAACCTGGGCTTGCAATTCTTCCAATTGCGACAAGCGACCCGTGGTGACGAGCTGTGTGATTTTTTCCGCTAAGTCCTTGCCGATGCCTTCGATCTCGGTGAGATCCCTTGAGGAGTCGGCCACAATATCAGCCATCCGCTCGCCGAGATCGGAAATTTTGCGGGCACCATTGCGGTAGGCCCTAACCCGAAAAGGATTCGCCCCCTGAAATTCTAGGAGGTCGGCCACTTGGTCAAACGCGGAGGCGATTTCTTGGTTGGTCATAACGGTGCATTTTATGTTATTCGCGTTCGGCCATAAAGCCGCGACCGCTGGTCGCGGACGAACCCAAGAGCTTACTCCTTTGCGCGACCGGCGGTCGCGGCTTTATGGGGCTCGCCTGGGGAAAAAACCGGTCGCCAAGGCTCGGTTGGTGAATTATACTTGAGGGTCTTACTTTACCACTTAGCCCCCTACTGGTTTCTTGGAGTACCGATGGCCGAGACTGCCCCTTGGATCACCTATCGCCCCGAACTCAAAGTGTTGGATTGCACCATCCGCGACGGTGGGCTCATCAATAAACATCAATTCACCGATCTAGTGGTTCGCGCGGTTTACGAGGCGTGCATCGAGGCGGGCATCGACTACATGGAAGTCGGCTACAAGAATTCCGTCAAGTCGTTTCCGAAGGCTGACTTCGGTGCTTGGCGTCATTGCGATGAGGCCGATCTCAATCGAATGTTTCCCGGACACGATGCCGACAAGACGGGACTGAAACTCTGTGCGATGGCCGATGCCGGAAAAAGCGATTACCGCACCCAAATCGTGCCCCGCAGCGAGAGCGTGCTCGACATGATCCGCGTGGCATTTTATGCCCATCAAGTTTCCGAAGCGGTCGAGATGATCAATTATTGCGATAAGCTCGGCTACGAAACTTGTGCAAACTTGATGGCCGTGTCGAATGTGGAAGACGTGGAGATCGACACCGTACTCTCAGCGATCCGCGAGACCCCGGCCCAAGTGATGGTGATCGTGGACAGCTTTGGGTATTTGTACCGAGAGCAAATCGACCGGCTGTACAAGAAATACTCCAAGGCCCTGGAGGGGACCAACAAAGATATTGGCATCCACGCTCACAATAATCAGCAACTAGCGTTTGCCAATACTGTCGAGGCGATTATTTTGGGATCGAACCGCGTCGACGCCACGATGTTCGGGCTAGGCCGCGGGGCGGGCAACTGCCACATGGAATTGCTGTTGGGCTTCCTGAGAAATCCGAAGTTCAAATTGCGTCCCGTGATCAAACTTATTCAGGAACACATCTTGCCATTAAAGCAAAAAATTGATTGGGGGCCCAGCATTCCCTACAACATTTCCGGGCAGATGAATCTGCATCCCCGCGAGGCTATGGAATTCCGCGAAGGGGCCGACCCCGACAATTACCTCGCGTTCTACGATGCGATTGTGCAGGATATTTAGCGCGAGTGTCAGCGGGTCAGATCCCCACTCCGCGCACAGATCCCAGCAACAGCGTCAGTACCCAGAGCCAACATAACATCGAAGGTTCGGGGACTGGGGCGATAATCGGATTCCAGCCATCGCTCCCCGCCAGCGCGGGGATGACGAGCGTGCCAAGAATCGGCTTGATTCCTAGGACAACTTGAAAAACTGATTGGCCCTGGGGGTCGGGAGTCTGTGTGTGACACCGCCGGTTCACTTCGTTATACTCACCATGTGCCCAAGACCTGAGAGTTTCGACCCGGTGGAATCGTTGCTCACTACATTCGCGTGACGGGACGGGGCGAGTGTGAAACAAAGACTCCCGCGACCTTTTTTCCGATCACCTTTCCGATCTTTTTGTCCCAATAGTTCTGCCCCGTTTTTCGCTCAATGAAGGCATTCGCAGGCGTAAAGAAGCTCGGTGGTTAGCTATGACTCTCAAAGAGGCACTAAACTTATTAGAACTGAGCGATTATCCGACTGAAACTGAAGTCGAGCGTGCATACCGTGACATGATGAAGATCTGGCATCCCGACCGGTTTCCGTTGGATCCCGAATTACAGAATCGAGCGAATCAACGAACAAAGGAGATCAATGCCGCTTACGACTTGATTAAATCGAGACAGTCCGAATTAGTCAAAAATGATAGCGAGCAGACAACCACTTCAAACGTAAATGATAAAGAAAATTTAACCTATGTAGAACCACTTCAGAAACAGAAACCTCGAAGGCTACAACCAATCATATCAAGGCTACTATCTACTACGGGAGGAGATCTGTTGTTATTGCTGCTTTCACTTATTGCAGGCGCATTTTTTCTCAGTGGTTTAGCGTACGTCGCTTGGGAGCAAAGATCGTTCTCCAACAAAAGTGTTGTGGGCCAAGCAAGAATAGCACAACAGCTTTCCATTACCGCATCAAAAGAAGGGAATTATCGTTACGGAGCAATTCTTGATAATGGAGAAGAAGTACAGCTTCTGCTGAAATCTCCTTTTTTAAGTGGGAAAATAGTAACCCTCAGATACGTGCCCGGCACAAATATTTATCGACTGGGTACTGACGACGGCCCATTACATGAAGATTTTTTGACTGTATTTGCAATCTACTTTTTTTATGGTCTAGGTTTTCCAATACTGGGAATTTGGCTTACACAATTCAGACATTATTAATTTCGCTGGCCTCCAAGTAGTGTTCACTAGAGGCCGAAGAGAAGGGGTCGAGAGGGAGTGCGTGACACCGCCGGTTCACATCGTTATACTCAACAAGTGCCCAAGACCCGAGAGTTTCAACCCAGGAGAATCGTTGCTCGCGAGATCATTCGCTTGACGGGACGGGGCGAATGTGAAACAAAGACTCCCGACCTTTTTTCATCCTCGCCGGTCGAGATGTATTTGGAACCCTTCGACGATAAGTTGAAGCTCACGCCTCAGTCCTTCAGTCAAAACGTTAGTTCTGTCGATTTACATCGGCGCTGTCGGCTCGAAGGGCTTCTGTAACCGTACCAACGAGCTGTTGAATTTGAGCTACCGATTCCTGATCCACAATCTTCTCCTATGAAAACCACGCGAAGGTGCAGGACGTGATGGCCAGGCGACAGCCATGAAAAAGCAGAAGGTCCCCCTTTATCCCCCTCGGCCAAACAATGATCCAACATGCCTCCGACCTTGGAGCTATTTTAGGCGGGACAAATATTTTCGCAGTAGAACTCAACTGCGAATTTATAACGAGACAAAGCTACTCCGAAAATAACGTTGCTTTCGATGTTTCCTCCGGAGACAAGCCCCACCAGATTGCCCTTGGTATCTACGATTGGGGCACCGCTGCAACCAGTAAAATCATCATGCCCAGGATGAGGCACAGGCAACCTAAATACATGATAGCAGCCAGAACTTTCAATATACCGAAGGCCTGGATAAATCACTGGTTGTGTAACCAGGCCCGACGAATCGGGTCTTGGACGGATCTCGCCATTGAACGCATATAATTCATCTACATGAGGAGTCCCCGTGACTTCCAGGTCGAACACATGGCGCTGTCGTTTCGGCGACATTGGTCCAAATGGTGTCAGAAGATGGAACGTTGACTCAAGGTCAGCAAGAACCTCAGCAAAGGCAAAATCAGCATCGGCAATCTCACCTGCTCCTCGACTGATCTCGCCAAGATAATAGAAACGCGCTACCCGGTAGAATTCGGTGCCCTTAGTATTGTCGTATCCTAGTTCAATGACCCAGTCTGACGAACCTAATTCCACGGCATGGGATACGGTTAAGATAAACCTCCTGTTTTGGCAGTTAACAAAGCAACCTGACGCCATATCAACAGGAGTGTTGTCTGGCCCTATTCGCTTGAGCGGAATACTCGTGATAGGCACCCAGTCCAGCCATTTATTGCATTCATCTGGCGTCATCGCGTTTACCAACCCGACCCCTTTGATCTGATAGCCTGATCACGTCTAGGCTCTTACTTTCATCCTGATGGAGTCACTGGTCGAAACACCCGCCCTGCATTCCCAAGTCGCTCACAATCACGATGAACATTCCAACAGTTTCA
>CALMBE010000609.1 GCA_937860165.1 uncultured Planctomycetaceae bacterium | reverse complement strand
ATGATGCGGACTTTTCACGAGACTCGGCAAGTCCTGGCCTGGCACTTTCATGTCACTTGTTCCTTCCGCGGATGATCCCACTAAGCCGGGCCTGAATAGCCGCCAGTCCGCTCGGGACTTTCTCCTGGGTCGCATCAATTACGAACGTATGGTAAGTGTGCCCTACACCAAGCGGCACATGAAGCTCGACCGCATGCGCGAACTTCTCACGCGCTTGGGCAATCCCGATGCGGGGCTCCCGATCGTCCATGTGGCGGGAACCAAGGGCAAGGGGTCGACTGCGGCGATGATTGCCAGGATCCTGCATGCAGCGGGTTACAACACGGGGCTGTTTGCTTCGCCGCACTTGGAAGATATTTCGGAACGGTTTGTCGTGAACGGCATTCCCTGCCCTGTCGCAGAATTAGAGGTCCTTGTCGAGCAGCTTCGCCCTGTCGTTGAGGAGATGGATCGAGAAGTCCATACCAAGCGAACGGTAGGACTCACGTATTTTGAGTTGACCACCGCAATCGCCCTGATGTTTTTTGCCAAGCGGAAGGTCGATATCGCAGTCTTAGAAGTGGGACTCGGGGGAAGGCTCGATTCGACCAATGTGTGTCAATCCACCTTGAGTGTCATAACCAACATTAGTCTCGATCACACGAAACAATTAGGAGACACGGTCGAAGCAATCGCTGCGGAAAAGGCTGGGATCATCAAACCCGGGGTGCCAGTGCTGTGTGGCGACTTGGAGCCCGGGCCCCGTCGTGTGATCGCCGAAATCGCCCGCCAGCATGGTTCTCGATTATTCGAGGAGGGCCAAGATTTTTTCCACACGTACCAACCCCCGCGCAATCTAGAACGAGAAGACTCTCGAGGACTCCTTCGCTTTACAGGAGTGCTTGGGGGGGAATCGATTGAGCTGTCTGACATCTCGCTCAACTTGTTTGGAGCTCACCAAGCAGCCAATGCTGCCTTGGCGATTGCCGTTTGTGCCCGGTTGCGGAGACAGGGTTGGTCGATATCCTGGGAATCAATCTGCGGGGCGTTTGCAGGCATGAAACTACCGGGCCGAATCGAAGTGGTTCGACGATCGCCCGTGGTAATCCTCGACGTGGCCCACAATGTCGCCTCCGTGGAGGCGCTCGTCGAGGCGGTCAACGCGTCCTTTGATTGCCCCACGAGAGTGCTTGTCCTAGCTGGTACTCGCGAGAAAGATATTCACGGCATGGCTCGGGTACTGTTGCCTCATTTTCAGCGAGTGATCGTTACCCAGTACCAAGAGAATCCACGGGCGGTTCCCTCCGCGGAGTTGTTACAAGTCGTTCGCTCCGAACTAGCTCGACTAGGGCGAACAGAAAACGCGATTGCGGAGTGTGCTTTGCCACGCGATGCTTGGGAGCTCGCTCAACTGTGGGCAGAGCCAGACGATCTGATCTGTGTTACGGGCTCTTTCTTTATCATCGCGGAGTTGCGGTCGGTGATTCGCACCGAGTGCGAACTTTCCAGGCCACGCGAGGCCGTATCCGCCGTGCTGCAAAGAGTGCCAGGCAGCAACCCAGATAAGCAAGCATGATAGTTCCCGGTGTCCCGGAGGAAATTTGATCTTAAAAGTAGTTTCCGGAGCTGCCCGAAAACCGGTCTGGCTAACGGCTCTCAGTCAGAAGAAGTCGTGTGGCTGTTATACTGTGCGCGGCCTCCAGTGACATTTTCGGACGACGGCGTAACTGATTGCCGCATCATGGCTTATGAAAAGTTGTGACTCGGCGAAATGTGTCATTTAGCCCCGCGCGGAGTATAGCCGACAGCAGACAACCGTTAGCCAAAGTCTCCCTTACTCATTTTCCGGCCAAGACCACCTGGGCTCTTCCATCCAGGTGGAATCGGTGTCATCGGCGGGGCTCGGTGGATTCAAGTCGCATTGTTCACTTCGGCCGCTCAGCCAATCGATTTTTTCCCGTCGGCGTTCGCCGCGGACTTCGTCCTGTAAATTGGCCACGAGCTGCGCGATGGTCGGATCCGACCAGGGCAAACGATTGCTGGGGCGAGTTGTAAACCGGTTGTCTGCTACCATGACATCATTGTCGGTAGCCGGGACCCGGATCACTGTGCAAAAAACCTGTCGATACTTCCGAGGAGCGACCATTTCTGTTCCTTTTCCCTGTTGGGTAAGATCTACCCAATAGAGTGATCGAATTGAGTGTGCCTGATTTAAGATTGATTGAATTGAGAGTCTGATTGAAAAGAGGCGATGTGTTGCCCAAGCCAAAAATCCCTTAGCGTCGGAGCCGAACACGTTCGCCTGGGTGACCAACTCCCAGGAGCCAGAAGTTGGTCACACTAACGAAATGAGTTAGTGCATACGCCGTGCCAACCGGCATTTCGCTCCAAGGTGTTATCCGTACAACGCGGTAACTGCTTGTTGCAGAAAGACTTGCGTTATTGGCGAAAGAATCCGCTAGCGGGAAGTGGTTGCACTTTTATAACCGGCTAGGGGAATTTTTTTCAAAAACATCTGCAACTCAATCGCTGAACCGCAACTGCCGCGAAACTGTATGAAACTGGGAAATACCGAATGAAATGGGTTGCAGCGAATGCACCTGATCGGACTATTCACCCAACTTCGTTTGCAGATATCCGACGGCTAGGGCAAGGGCTTCGTCGGTAAACGACTCGGGGAGCTCGCCTTCTTGCTCATTGAGTTGCTGGGCGAGGGGACTTTCCTGGTCGTTCCCCAACAGATCACGGCGGTAGCGGTATTTTCGCCACAGCAAGTAGTGTTCGTCATCGCTTGGCACCTCAAAGCCTTCGTTTGGTTTGACGCCCCAAGGGGCAGATTCGGCTACCCCAGGCATGCGATGAATGTCTTGCCCGCTGGGCCGCCAATAGGTCGCCGATGTGAGTTTCAGCAAACTCCGGCCGGATTCGATTTGCACGAGGCGTTGCACGGTTCCCTTGCCGAAGGAACGTTCTCCGACCACAATCGCGCGATTGTAATCTTGCAAACAGGCGGCGAGAATTTCGCTGGCACTAGCGCTGTTGTGATTGATGAGTACCGCCAGAGGCAGTTCTAAATACCCTCCGCGCCCCGTGGAAACAAATCGATCTCTGGTTTCGCCGTGGCGGTCTCGAGTGGTGACGATTGGCAAACCCGCCCGCAGAAAAAGATCGCTGATGCCAACCGCCGCGTCCAAGGTCCCGCCGTAATTGTCGCGGACGTCGAGAATCAGGGCTTTGATTCCTTGAGAGTGAAGCCGCGCCAACGCTCGGGTCAACTCGGCTTCAGTTTTGTCCCCGAACTTGATGATCCGTACATAGCCGATCCGCTGATCCGCGGTGAGGTGAAATTTCCAGCGGTTATTATCATCCTTCAAGTCACCGACAATCGACTCGACCGTAATCGTGGCCCGCACGATGGTGACATCAGTGGGCTTGGTATCCCCTTCGTGGATCACGGAAAGTACGACTGGTTCGCCGCTCGGACCCCGCACGAGTTTAAGCGATTCGGCCAGCGACAGTTTTTCCGTGGATTGCCCGTCGATGGCTACCAAGATATCTCCTGAGCGAATATCGGCACTAAATGCCGGCGTGCGTGGTTCGGGAGGTCCGACGACGGTCAGCCGGGGCGGGGTCCCCAGTTGCATGATTCGCACTCCGATGCCGCTGAACTCCTGGGTCAGATCTTCCCGAAACAAGTCGCGTTCCTGTTCCTCCACGAACATCGAGTGTTCATCGCCATGCTTATGGAGTACTTCGACCATGCCGCGCAGCGCACCATCGAAAAGTTCTTGATCTGCGGGTGCCATCAGCGACCAGCGATCGATGACCGAATACCCTGCGGCCACATAGCGGGCATAGGGATTCTGCTCGGCACGTACGTAACAGGCATACGCGATGATTGTCGCCGACAAAAAAAACATAAGACTGCGGAACGACATGCGGATTATTTCCCCCGAGACTTCAGGCTAGATTCGAGAGCCACGTTTACTGGAAACCGAAGAGAGAACTGGCTCGATCGGCATTTATTCTAGCATCATAAAGCGAGTTCAAGAAGACTGCGGGCCATGGGATTCGCGTCGCAAGTTGCGCAATCGCGCATGTAAGGCTGCGTGGGGACCATCGACGAGAGCTTTTTGGTCCTCTTCGGCAACATTGACCCGTTGGGGCGTTTCGGTTTGGGTCCGGGGTGCCTCGGGTTCGGAGCGGAGTTTGGGTAGGTTGCTAACAGCTACCGTACTGGGAATTGAGGTTGGCACGACATGAGGTGCCGGTGGGGCTGAGCGTTGGATTACTTTCCCGGGGTTTTGCATCAATTCATTCATGTGCGTGGTTGCTAAGTCAAACGCCCCCCGCAATTCGAGGGCCAACAAGTCTTCGAAAATTGGCGCTGAACCCCCAAAATACGCCCCGAGTGGGCTTACCAACATGGCTGGCAAGAGCAATAAAACACCCATCAAGGCGGTGCTTAACATGACAAACATTAAATACCCAAACTGCTGGGTAGGGGTGAACGTGCTCATGGAAAAAACTGCCAATCCCAGCCCACCAATCAGAGTAGTTTGGATCATTGCCTCGGCACACCGGTCATAAGCCAACAAGACAGCCTGCAAGCGATCGAAGCCCCGTTCAATCCCGCGCCGGAACCAAGTAAGAAAGTGAACCGTGTAGTCGATCGCCATTGCCAGTGCCACGCAGGCGCTCATCATGATCCCGATATCGACCTTGGCTCCAAGCCAACCCATGGTCCCTAACACTACGACAATGGGAAACAGGGTGACCAGCATCGACAAAATGCCGGCCATTGCACTGTGGAGTAAGAGTGACATCGCAATGGTGATCATCACAGCAGACCACAGCATGCTGTCGTTGAAGCTGATAAGTTGTCGTTGGGCCTTATAGACCAAGGGAACGACCCCGGTGAAAACCGACCGTACCGGCCGAGGGGTGTCGTCCAGTGCAAGTTCAAAGGCTGCGGAGGAATCGACCACCGGCACGTCGGTAACGTCGATCAGTGTCAGACCACCATCAGCGAACTGGCGGGCAGTCGGATCACTTCCTGCCGACGCAAGAATTAAGGCATCTTGATCGCCAAGGGCCTGAATCGCCCGCTCGAAATAATGCGGTTCCCCACGATGCGAATCGAACTCCGTGAGATTGTAGAACGTCACGCCAGGTTGAATACGACCGTCGGGGAGCGTCGTAGGTTGTACGCCACTCTTGAGGACTAAGTTGGCCAGAATCGATTCCTGAGTCGCTGGCGTTGGTTCTGGATCGCCATGGGCCGTGCGGTACAAGATGCAAAGTTGGGCTCCGTCGAGTTTCTTGCCAGATTTCTGCAAATGTCTGACAATCATGTCCCGCTGCTGATAGGCCACCAAGATGGGATCGACGGCTTGCTTAAGTTCTTCGACAAAAAGCCCGTAATCAACCCCACTGGTGCCATCGACATGATTGCCAAGGGCAGCGACCCGCGCGCTCAGTCGCCAGAGTTCACGGCCACTCGTGCCCCCCTCTTCCATACGTAAATAATCGCCCGCGAGAAGCAGAGCGCGATGTTCTTCCAGGTTCTTGTTTTTGGCGTAGTCCGCACTCCGGTCCGCTGAGCCATATCCCGTACGAGTGCTCTGCGGAGTGAACGTGGCCACCGACATGACTCGACTGACCTCGGGAAGTTCTTCGATGCGACTTTCAATTTCCCGCATCAGGTCGAGACGCTCGAGCATCGTCATGCGATACTGTTGGCCATCTTGCTCGGCATGTCCATCGGCAGTTCGACAGCGTTCGGGAGGAATGGTCAACACAACTTCCATGGGCACCAGATAGCCGATGTTCTTCTCGAGCCATGCGTAGTCGTGAATCAGATCGGTATCCTCATCTAGCAATTTCAAAAGTTGAACTGAAGCTCCCGTATGAGTTAAGCCCAACGCCAGAAACCCCGTGACTACCAGCCAGAATAGGCAGGTTGTCACATAGCGTCCGACGACGAATGCAAAGACCCCCTGCATCCAATCCATCATGCCCCCCTGCTGTCGAAACCCAGTGCGATACCCGAGGGAACTTTCGCTTAAAGGAAATCTGTGAAAGAAAGCGGGCAAGATGGTAAAGAGTAGCCCTGCCGTTGCTAAAATGCTGATACTCGTGAAGAGCCCAAACTTTTTGATAGGCAAGATATCGCTGGTGACCAGTGATCCCAGGGCCAAGGCAGTGGCGCACGCTGCCAAAGTGCAAGGGAGCCAACCTTTTCGCACGGCCCGCTCGGCGGCACCATAGAGCCCCCCCTCGCTGCGCGCGACTTGGTAATAGTGTACTAAGTGGATCGCGCTCGAAAGTCCTAGTACATAGACCACGGCAGGCATCGACATCAGTATCGCATCGATGGTTCCCAGCCGAGGACTATCAACCCCAAATCGTAGGACTTCAAAGATACCGAAGTAGTAAACGATCGCCAGACTCATCCCCGCACTGAGCACCCCGATCGCCATCACGATGACGGAGACTTTCGCGCTACGGAAGCACCAATAGCACAATGCTAAACCCGTTAAACCTGCCAGCGAAGCAAGCCGAACGAGAGTGCGTCCCCCCTCGACATCGATTGCGATGTTGTCGACCGTGGGGCCTCCCATGTGAATCGACTCGGGTGAGATAGCGCATTCATTGGCCGCGATCGACACAATGTTCTCCACCGCTCGCCGCATGGTGCGATTGTCGCGGGTGGCTTCGGGGCTCAGATACACGACTAAACAAGTGGTCCGCGCATCGTTGCCCAAGGAGTTCCCCTTGGCATCGCGTGGGATGGGTCCCACGAGAGCCCGTTCGATTCGAGTTATCGCATCTCCGTAAGTAAGACTTAGGGGTGGCGAGGTTAATTGTGTTAACACTTCAGGCCCAGTAATTACCCGCTTGTACCACTGGGAACGCACATGCAATTGCGAGTTCAGGTCTGCATTGGCGAGGGCTTCTTTGCTGGGGACTAGCCTGCGTTGGAGTTGCTCGAGTTTCTCGGTGTTGCCCAGCGTGCAACCATCCCAACTCACGAGTGCGAATTGTTCACCCAGAAAGTGATCTCGAAACCACCTGAGATCAATCGATTCCGCATAGCTTTGAGGGAGCCAGTCCTCGGCCTTGTTGATATTGCTATCGATGGCCTTGCGGGCCCCCCGCGGCATCAACGCCACGACAAACGCAGCCAACAGGGCCAAGAGAAAATAGTTTGGCTGTCCAAACGTCTTGCGAGCCAGAAACGATGGCCGATCGGTTTCGAGTGGAACGCTTGTCACTGAACGAAACTCTTGATTTCAAAAAGGAACCGGCTTAAGTGCTCCACTGGCGCCGGAATCTCAAACGGAGCACTACAGAGAATTCCAGCCAAGCACGCTGCCAAGAATGCATTGGCAGCACTCAGACTAGCGAGAACTAGCAAGAAAGTCTATGTCGACTTGAGAGCTAGCACTTTTTTTCCCGGTTCACGGGCCGTTCCCTAGCTGCAGACCA
>CALMBE010000608.1 GCA_937860165.1 uncultured Planctomycetaceae bacterium | reverse complement strand
TCGCACTGCCAGCAAGCTGGACAGTGCCACCCTTAACTCAAGTTGTGACACAGGACGAGGATCATTGACTGCGCAAGAAGCACTCGGACCGGCGATTCACTGTTAAGAATTCGTTAGCGATCCGCGAAGGATTTGTGAAGTTGTGATGAGAAATTGACTTAACCAGAAAACGTAAGTTGTCGTGCCTTCACACACCGCTATGATCGACCTGACACGCAGTCAGTGCTTAGCGTAATGGATCGCTACTGTCTGGGTGTGGTGACTTTCCAGAAGGATTTCGATGCGACTTACTCGGGCTACTTTTCAGTTGGCGTTTTTAGGATTCGTACTTGAACTCTGGGCCGGGACCTCTAGTGCTGTGGCTCAACTCTACATCAATGAAGTCTATCTCGATCCTCCGGGTTCCTCGGGCGACTTGATCTCCGAATACATTGAATTACGTGGCTTGCCGAATCAGTCCTTGGCGGACCATTATCTGATAGTTATCGAGAATGAGACCAGTGCAACGGCGAATCCTGGGCAAATCGAAGCTGTGTTCAACCTGGGCAGTTTGAGTTCCCCGATTCTTGGATCCAATGGTTACTTGACCCTCCGTCAGGGCGGGTCACTCTACACCTCCTTCGATCCGCAGGCAAATAATCTGCAAAATACCGCGGTTAGCTTCACCTGGGGTTCCGGTGCCTTGAGCTCCGTGGGTTTTACCGATGAAGGCAACAACGGCGTCTTGGAGAACAGCGGTGGGACCTTCATGTTGGTCAAGAACAATGGCGGAGCGCTGTCGGCACCGACGATTACGTCTCCCAATTTGGTCGATCTCGATGTTAATGACAACAACGAGCTGGACGCGGGAACCATTCTCGATAGTTGGACGATACTTGATTCAATCGGCATTAACTGCGAAGCGAGTGACATCAACGGCCTGCTCTATGCACCAGTCAATTTCAGCGCGGGAACACCTGCTGGCGGAGGCCACGTCCCAGCGGGTGCGGTTTTTGTCGACGTCGGCTATGAGATCGAATACTTTGGCCGTTGGGGCAATAGCACAGGTGCCACTGCCGAAGATTGGCACATGTCGAATCTGACGAACGATCCCGCCTCAGGCTACGACGGCCCAGTTGATTTGCGGCAGTCGGCGGAACCGCACGGGATCAATACCGCTGACCAGTTCGTGGAAACCAGTCAGGGCGTGCCCTACGGCACTCTACTCGGCGATACCCTGGGTTCATCCAATTTGTTCATTAAGGATGGCGATTTCGAGGCCCCCTACAATGGCGAAGAATTTGTGTTTGATGGGGATGTCGATGGTCGAGATTTTCTGACCTGGCAACGGAATTACGGATTTGGATTGGATGGGTTAGGGAATCCAAAATTTGCCACTCGCCGGCATGGGGATGCCAATCGCGACCGCCTGGTGGGCGATGCCGATTTGGCCCTCTGGGCAGAGAACTACGGCTTTGGGGGAGGGCCGCTCCTTGCCGCCAGCCTTGCGGTACCCGAACCTGCAACGGCCCTGTTGTTACTGTTGAGTTGCCTGTGCCTGAGGCCGCGGCCAGCGCACTGAAAAGAGTTTTTCATCCCCCTCATTCGCTAGGAAGCATTTCATGGAACAAATGAGTAATCTGCGCTCGGCGCGCAAAGTTCGGGCGTTTACGTTAGTGG
>CALMBE010000607.1 GCA_937860165.1 uncultured Planctomycetaceae bacterium | reverse complement strand
AGTTTGGGGGTGATCGAAATCCCGCGGCGCGAATATCTGAAAATGCTTGCAGGGGTCGTCGACTTGCCCGTGAAGTTCGGCAACGGCTTGGCTACGCAATGAGTGGCCGCAAGACATTGTGACTGATGGCCAAGGCTTGTTTGCGACGTTCGACCGTGCCATGAAACGCCTCGTCTTCGACCTCGACGCACACGGGCCCATCGTAGCCAACATCGGTCAGGGCCGCGATCCACTTGCCCCAGTCGATATCCCCCAACCCGGGAATCTTGGCCGTGCTGCGTTCCATCGGTGGCACGAGCGATCCGACATCATTGAGTCGCCCTCGATCCACGCGCATGTCCTTGGCGTGGGTGTGGAAAATCCGTGTGCCGAATTCGTAAATCGGCGCGATCGGATCCATCAACTGCATTTCCAAGTGCGACGGATCGTAATTCAGGCCGAAGTGTGCCGAAGGAATTTGCTCGAACATCCGCCGCCAGATCGCGGGCGACCGGGCCAAGTTCAGTCCCGAAGGCCAGGTGTTTGGAAACAACATCGGACAGTTTTCGATCCCGATGCGAATGTTTTTTTCTTCGGCGTAGCGCACCAGCGGGGGCCACACTTCGGCAAATTTTTCTAGGTTCGCTTCCAGGGACAGCGTGTGATTGGCACCTACAAAGGAATTGACCGTCGAGAGCCCGAGTTTCACCGCCGCATCGATCACCTTGGGCAGGTGTTCGCACGCCGCGCGGGCCTGTTCAGGGTCTGCCGAAAGTGGCACCGAGTAATACCCCAAGGCCGAAATGCTCACTCCCTGGCGGGCACACAGGGCCAACACCTCGTCGGCTTGTGCCTGCGAGAAGCGAGTGACATCGATGTGCATCACCCCGCCGAACTTGCGGTCGGGCCCCCCGGGGGCCAGCACATGACCTCGACGCAATCGTAACCCAATTCCGCCGCATGGCGCAGCACCTCCTCGAACGAGAGATCACCGAACACAGCGCTGACGAATCCAAGTTGCATGATAGAGAGTGGTTGGTGGTCAGTGGTCAGTGCAGATAGCAAATGTATGATCCAAATGGCACCTAGCCGCGATTCAACGAATCGCAGGCCTGCGATTCGTTGAATCGCGGCTACTGGGAACAATTGAATGAGAATTCCCGTTCGGCCATCGGATGAATACGGACTATGTAATTCACGAACGCTCTTTCGCTCGTGCTGCTCGCCGCTCAGACAGGAATTCATCGACCGGACGACCGCGTTCCCCCGCATCGTAGGAAGTCAGTCGTTCTCGGAGTATTTCTAACTCAGCGTGGTCAATTCCTCGCCATTGGCAGAACGCTTCTTCCATGGAGAAATTATCCCCCTGCTGCTCGGCGAGTTGCTTAGCGAAAGCGGAGAAATCATCTATTTGCTTGGTAGCAGTCATAACTTAATTGTAGCATTTCAACGCAGTAATATCAAAAGCTATTATCATTCTCTTTTTCTCAGATTAACGCTTCACTCAGTGCATCGCACGGCGAAGTCATTCGGTGACCTTTGCAAACGCCTCTACTAAATCATCCTGCAAATCCTCAATTGCTTCCAACCCGACCGACAACCGAATCAGGCCATCCGAGATGCCATGCTTGGCCCGGTCGGCGGCATCGTAACTCGCATGGGACATCGAGGCGGGTTGCTCGATGAGCGATTCGACGGCCCCCAGGCTCACAGCCAATCCAAATAACTTTGTGGATTGGACAAACTTTTTCGTCTGTTGAAAATCCCCCCGCAGTTCGAACGTCAGCATCGCACCAAATCCACCGTCCATTTGTCGACAGGCGACCGCGTGGCCGGGGTGAGCCTGCAAGCCGGGATAGAGTACCCGATTCACCTGGGGGTGCGCAGCGAGCCACTCGGCCAACCGGTGGGCGGTTTTTGACTGTTCCCGCACGCGGAGCTCGAGAGTTTTCATCCCGCGCGAAGCCAGAAAACATTCCCAAGGCCCCATGACCCCGCCGGTGGCGTTCTGCACAAAGTACAATTCGTCGCGAAGTTTTTGATCGCGCACCACTAGGGCCCCCCCCAAGAGATCGCTATGTCCGCCAAGGTATTTGGTTGCCGAGTGCATGACAATGTCGGCACCCAACTCCAGGGGTCTGGTTAGTGCCGGGGATGCAAACGTGCTGTCGACGCCAAGTAGCGCACCATGGCGATGGGCGATTTCGGCACTCGCGGCGATATCCGTGATCGACAACCGGGGATTGCCCGGCGTTTCGATCCAAACCAACTTCGTCGCGGGAGTGATTGCCTGTTCAAGATTCGCCGGGTTGGTGGTATCGACGAGCGAAACAGTGATCCCCGCGCGGTTGGCAACTTTGTGAAACAACCGATAAGTGCCGCCGTAGATATCGCTGCCGGCGACGATGTGATCCCCAGCCCGCAACATGGCCGTCACGCAATGGGTAGCCGCCATGCCACTGGCAAAAGCAAGGGCCCCACACCCCCCTTCGAGCGATGCGAGGGTCGTTTCAAAGGCTTTGCGGGTGGGATTGCCGCTGCGCGAGTAATCGAACTCACCCCACTCCCCCGCCCCCGGCTGGACAAAGGTCGACGCCAAATAAAGCGGCGGCACCACGGCCCCCGTCTGGGGACAGTGTTCGTTGCCAACATGAATCGCGCGAGTTCGGAAGTGCATGGGGGAGTCGAGAGTTTAGAGTCGAGTGTCGAGAGCCAGTAAAGAGAAATAATCATCGATGAAGTGAATTGCGAAGGCCGCTCAGCATGCGAGAGAGCTCCTCTGCCAACCTGTGAAGGTTATCATTTTCCCCCGCACTCAGCAAGCCTTGCGACTTAGCAATGTGAGCTTGCGAAACGCATTCCATCAACGACCCATAACCGATTTCAACAAACCTGGCGAATTCTTTGTCTGTTGAGCGACCACATCCTTCGGCAATATTGGACGATACAGATCTCCTAACAAAGGTGACACGTTTAGATGTAGAAT
>CALMBE010000606.1 GCA_937860165.1 uncultured Planctomycetaceae bacterium | reverse complement strand
AATGTGGGCAACCGATAACATTTCCTGAATGGGAAACGCAGAAGGAAAAGACAGTGAGTACCGATCTAGCGGTCTCTAGTCATTCCCTAGTACCGACTGAATGTTTCCCAGACGATTTCTTCGCCACTCCAGTCAAATCGAACACCGATGAAGCCATTGCCCGACCAGAATTCAGTCCCCTGGATGAACTAAGTAGACCCGCATAGACTTCTATGCGGGTCTACTTAGCTAGCTGGGCTCGCTTCAAGCGGGTTGGTGTTGCACAATGGAGGTTTTGCGGACAAGTCCTTGGTGCTGGCAGCCGACGCTGGCCCGTTCAAACCGCAGGTGGCAGAAATGGTTCGACCAATTCTGTTGAGGCCTCGAACCGTTTCCAACTTAGCCGGAGGCACATTTGCCTCCGGGATTTCCCGGAGGGCAGTGGCCCTCCGGCTGAGACAGCCTCGCTCGACAGATTGAGTCAGATTCTCCCCAGCGAAACGATGGACGAAGGCTTTTTGAGGCTTGCCTCGACCTACGGGCCACTACCGCGCTACCGAAAAACCGAAGCTCGTTCGGGGACCGCGGTGGTAGTGGTGATGATAGTCGAAGTGTGGTCCGCACAAGGGGGGGCCGTAGTAATGTTCTTCTACGATCACCGGCTGACGCGAAGCCACGGTCATCGGAGCGGGGACCGAGGTGGTCTGCATCACTTGGATCACATCGGTCGAGATCCCTTGATTGTGCAGATAAATCACATCGGCGGCACTCAGGGGTTGGATCACGCCAGAGGTCCGCACATAGTTCTGGATCAAGAGCGGATCGACCCCGGCCTTGGTCATGGCAATCACTTCGTCGATCGAGGCGGCTCCGGCCTGAACTTGGCGGCCCATCTGGGCGGCGATATCGGCGCGATATTGGGCTTGTTGGATGTCCATCTCGCTGCCAACGGTCGCACCTGTGACGGCCCCGAGCCCGGCTCCGATGAGTGCCCCCGTGCCAGCGTGTCCCCCTGTGGCATCGGCCACGATGGCCCCCGCTCCGGCACCCGCCAAGGCCCCCAGACCAGTTCCTCGTTGGGCGTAATTGGCCGAAGTGCAGCCGAAGGTGCTCAAAGTCACGAGACCGATACTCAACTTGGCAATACCTAGCCAAGTGGCAAGCGCAGAGTGCATGGTTTCACCGGTGGGGATATGAAAGTTCAAGCGGGGCGGGGATGTTCTCAATAGGTAAGGCGTGAGTCAAGGTCAGAGGTTCAGCTAGCAGAAAGCGGGGCTTTCCGACAGGTTGGAAACCAGTGCAGATGGGGAAGCTGTTCGAACCGTCTCCTGAAGAATTGCCTCGAACCGCAAAAAACTGACAAGAGAGGGGTCCTTTCAGCTTGAAATCGGAAGCCCCGAATCGTAAACTTAACTCAACTCGGGATTTGTGGCCGCTTGCAGCCGAAACTGCTAAAGAGCCAGCGACTCAAGCCTGCCGGTACTGTGAAACTCTGAGGGATTTCCCCTCAATCACTTGCTAGCAGGCTGGCTATAATTCGTTGGTGCTTGGAGTTCAAGCCGCAATTACCGAGCGTAGTTGCGGTTTTTTTTGTGGACATTGGCCCTCCCCCTGCTGCCAGCAGCGCCGCCGGGGGGGAATACCCAGTCAAACCCTAGCCACACTCAAGGAATTATGAGTAACACGACAATGTCACACCCTTCGGCGAATGCAGGATCTTCCTCGCAGGATGACACCCCTCGGGATGGAAACCCTGGCTTTGCGGACGATTTCTCCACTCTCTCGGTCCACGCTGGCGAAGCGCGGCAGAAACCGGGGGACTCGATCACGGACCCCATTTTCTGCGCCTCGACCTACACCTTCGTCAACACCCAGTCGGTGATTGACTACATCGAGCAAAACCAAGCCCGCGAAGAGTATGGTCGCTATGGCAATCCGGGCGAAAGGGTCGTCGAGCGGAAGCTCGCCTCGCTCGAAGGGGCCGAAGACGCGGTGCTCTATTCCAGCGGCATGGCGGCGATGGTCGGCCTGTTGATGTCCAAACTCAACGCCTGCGACGAAGTCATTTTCTTCGATGAGTGTTACCACCGTTCGCGTGAGTTCTGTACCAAGCACCTCTCTAGGTTTGGCGTCGTGACGCGGCAAGTCCGCGCCTGCGATTACGAAGCGATGGAGGCCGCGATCAATCCGCACACGAAGCTTCTGATCAGCGAATCTCCCACGAATCCGCACATGAGCTGTGTGGACCTGGAGCGGTTTGCCCAGATCGGTCGTGAATATAAAGTGGAAACACTGTTAGACGCCACGCTCGCCACCCCCTACAACATGCGCCCGATTACTTACGGCGTCGACTACGTGTTGCACTCGGCGACCAAGTACCTGGGGGGCCACAACGACCTGCTGGCAGGCTGCGTGTGTGGTGCGAAAGACAAACTCGAACCCGTGCGGAAATTGCGCGGCATCATGGGATCCATCAACGGACCTCAGAACGTGTACTTGCTCGCTCGGGGGCTCAAGACCTTTGAACTTCGGATGCAGCGGCACAATGAAAACGGCCAGCGGGTGGCTGAGTTCCTGGAAAGCCATCCGCGAATCGAACGGGTGCTGTATCCCGGCTTGCCTTCGCATCCGTATCACGAAATCGCTCGGGAAACCATGCGGGGCTTCGGTGGGCTCATTACCTTTCTGGTCAAGGATGCCGATTGGCGGGAAACGGCGAGCATCGTCGATGCGGTCAAGATTCCCCGCATCGCCCCGAGTCTCGGAGGAGTTGAGTCGCTCATCGAGCAGCCCCTGGTCATGAGCTACTACCAATGCACACCCGAGGAACGTCGAGAGTACGGCATCCCTGACAACATGATTCGCCTCTCTTGCGGAATCGAAAACACCGGGGACTTGATCGCGGACCTGGCGCAAGCGCTTAAAGCCTAGAGCTATACTGTGCGCGGCCTCCAGTGACATTTTCGGACGACGGCGTAACTGATT
>CALMBE010000605.1 GCA_937860165.1 uncultured Planctomycetaceae bacterium | reverse complement strand
CACGCTGGTACTCCGGCGTGGGCATGTGAATCGCCGAACAAGCATGGCCACAGCGGAGTACCGCCGTGAGCATGGCACCCTCAGTCATTTTTCGGTTTAAAAAAACCATCGTCGCATCCCCCATCGCCGTCAAACTCCCGTACCAATCTCCCAATCACACTGGCCTCGTGCAAACCAGAAAGTTCTAACCTCAAGCGAGGGTTGTACTTGGCAGTTTCATTTGATAGGATATCGCACGCAATCTTACGCGGTATAGGAGTTACCACACTTAGGCCCGTAAGATTGTAACAACTTGAAAGTTACGCGTATTGGACCGGGTTCGTCAGCGACGGTTTCGGGACCAGGGCGTGGTGTTTTGATGCAGTTTTTGAAGGGGCCTTTATCGGGCCCGATTGACTCGTTGTACTTCAGTTCGATGGGTGGCATGTTCGAGATTAGTCTACTGCTTTTGGGCTTGGTATTGCTCCACACGGTGGCGACATTCCTGGAGGGAAAGTTTTCGCTGGGTGTGCAGAGTGTGCTACGCGCATTGGCAATTGAGGGTTATGTGCCTTCAGTGAGACGCTGGATTTTGGAGGGGAGCGGCGCGAATGTGCCCCTCGTTCAGTCTCGTGCCCAGCGGAAATCTTTGGCGGGACCGGCGGTCGAGTTGCTCAACTTGACGGTTGGTGGGGAGCTTTTCACTCCCAGCGCCGAGGGGAACCCCAGGACATCGCTCCTCCTAGTTTCCCATCAAACTGAATAGGTAACCCGGTGGCAGCGGGTTGCCCCATTTCGATCGACTTCAATATCTCTCGAAGCACTTCGACATCGCTCGACTTGATCGACGCGATGCCGCTCTGGCTGGTTCCTGCTCCGTGCTGACTTAGGGCGCATTGCCCGACGCTGGTTCCGATCGCACAGGCGGGTGTCTGTTCGCACAGGTTAGGAATTCTATGGAAACGAATTTAATCAGAATTGTCTCTGGGGAGTTACCCCTTGTGATGGCCCTTTCCGAGGGGATGCAGTTCGTGGCGATTGTCACGGCGGCTGTATTGGGTATGGGGCTCGTCAAGCTGCTCGATTATCTCCGCAAACGCGATGCCGACAAAGAGGCCGCGCAAATCATCGAACGGGCCGAGCTCGAAGCCAAAACTCTTCGTAAGGAGGCCGCCGTCGAAGCCAAGGAAATGGCACTCCGCGAGAAAGATCGGCTGGAAACCGAGAACAACGATATTCGCAACAAGCTCCACGAGCGCGAGCGCCAGCTTGATAAGAAAGAAGATGCCCATTCGCAGCGCTCTGAGCAAATGTTGAAGCAAGAGAAAATGGTCGAAAACAATCAACGGCGTCTGACCGAAAAGCTCGACGACGCCACCCGCCGCCAGAAAGAACTCGACGACCTCTTGAATCTCGAACGCCAAACCATGCACCAACTCAGCGGTTTAAGCAAACAAGAGGCCGAGGACCGACTCCTCAAACGGCTCGAGCAGGAACTAGCCCGCGAGCAGGGAGCGCTAATCCTCAAATATGAAAAGCAACTTGCCGAAACCGTCGACAAGAAGGCCAAGGAGATGCTGATCACCTCCGTGCAACGGTTTGCCGCGTCGCATACGGCCGAGGCCACCACCAGCACCGTCGATATTCCCAACGACGAAATGAAAGGCCGAATTATCGGTCGCGAAGGTCGCAATATCCGTTCCTTGGAAAAAGCCACCGGCGTCGATGTGATTATCGATGACACCCCCGGCGTGGTGATCGTGAGTGCCTTCGATCCGGTGCGCCGCGAGATTGCCCGCATCTCCCTGAACAAGCTCATTGCCGATGGGCGGATTCATCCCAGCCGCATCGAAGAATTGGTCGCCGAAACCGAAAAGGAAATCGAAGCCGAAATCCGGCGCCACGGCGAGGAAGCGATGCAAGAAGCCCAGGTCTTCGGACTTCACAATCGCGTAATTGAATTGCTGGGGCGGCTCAACTACCGTACCAGCTACAGCCAAAACGTGTTGCGACATTCGATCGAAGTGGCATTCATCACCGGCATGCTCGCCGAGGAAATGGGGATGGACGGCGAATTGGCCCGCCGTGCTGGTCTATTACACGACATCGGCAAGGCCGCCGATCACGATACCGAAGGGGGCCACCCCAAAATTGGTGCCGATCTACTCAAACGCTATGGCGAGGCCCCTGAAATCGTGCATGCTGCCTTGGGGCACCACGATGACCTCCGCCCCGACATGCCATACACGGTACTCTGTGCTGCTGCCGACGCGTGCAGTGCCTCACGACCGGGTGCCCGTCGGGAAACCCTCGACCGCTACATCAAGCGAATGCAGGAACTCGAAACCATCGCCACCGGCTTCCCAGGAGTTCGCCAGGCGTTTGCGATTCAAGCCGGTCGAGAAGTGCGCGTGATTGCGAGCGCTTCGGACACCACCGACGAGTCCGCGGCCAAGATTTGCCGCGACATCGCCAAGGCCTTCGAAGAGCAACTCACATATCCCGGCGAAATCAAAGTCACTTTGATCCGCGAAACCCGAGTCACCGAAGTGGCTCATTGAGTTGTCAGTTGTCAGTCGTAAGTCGTAAGTCGTAAGTCGTAAGTTTTGGGCGCGGCTTTTTTCCAGTCTCCAGTCCCCAGTCCCCAGTCCCCTGTCCCCAGTCCCCAGTCCCCTGTC
>CALMBE010000604.1 GCA_937860165.1 uncultured Planctomycetaceae bacterium | reverse complement strand
AAGGGCTTTTTATCGCCCTATTTCATCAATCAGCCGGCCGACATGGAGTGCGTGCTGGATGATGCGTGCATCCTCATTCATGAGAAAAAAATCAGCAATCTGCGCGACTTGTTGCCGATTCTCGAACAGGTCAGCCAGAAGGCCAAGCCGCTGTTGATCATCGCCGAAGATGTCGAAGGGGAAGCTCTGGCCGCCTTGGTAGTGAACAAATTGCGTGGCATTCTCAATGTGTGTGCCGTCAAAGCCCCTGGCTTTGGCGACCGCCGGAAGGCCATGTTGGGCGATCTGGCTACTCTCACCGGTGGGACCCTCATCAGTGAAGATCTTGGCAAGAAGCTGGAAAATATCACCTTGGCCGAACTGGGAAGAGCTAAGAAGATCAACATTTCCAAGGATGCCACCACCATTGTCCAAGGGGCAGGTGCCAAGGCGGACGTCCAGAAGCGGATTGAGCAAATTCGCCGCACCATCGAGTCCTCGACCAGCGACTACGACCGCGAAAAGTTGCAAGAACGCTTGGCTAAACTCACCGGTGGCGTGGCAATTATCTCCGTGGGAGCCAGTAGCGAAGCCGATATGAAACAGAAGAAGGCTCGTGTCGAAGATGCGCTGCACGCCACCCGTGCGGCCGTCGAAGAGGGGATTCTGCCCGGCGGTGGAGTGGCCTTGTTGCGCTCGCGAGAGGCCGTTTTGGCTGCGAAATCGGGTGCCAAGGGTGACGAAAAAATCGGTGTCGACATTGTGGTCGGCGTCTTGGACGCTCCCCTCAAGCAGATTGCTGATAACTGCGGACTCGACGGGAGTGTTATCGCCGATGAACTGAGTCGCAAACCCCAAAACATGGGTTACGACGCGAACAACGGCGAGTATGTCGACATGATCAAGGCGGGGATCATCGATCCCACCAAAGTCGTAAAGACCGCCCTCTCGAACGCTGCCAGCATCAGCGGGCTGATGCTCACGACCGAGGCACTTGTAACTAACTACGATCCGAAAGAACAGGATAAACGAGGAGTTGTCGGCAGCATTCGCTAAATGATCTATTTGACGGGATCAATCCAATCGGGCCGCTCGGCTGTTAGGGCCAGTGGCCCGGTTGCGTGTCAGGGAAGAGCCATCCTTTCAAGTCCCTGCAACTCTGCTTTGTCCTTTGCTTGTGCTTGCTCGGGATATTTTGCGAAATGGCCAACAAACGCGATTACTACGAAGTGCTGGAAGTTGCTCGGAATGCTTCGCAGGCCGAGGTGGCATCAGCTTATCGCAAGTTGGCTGTCAAATTTCACCCGGACAAGAATCCGGGGGACGAAGTCGCAATCGAGCAATTCAAGGAAGCCTCCGAGGCTTTTGAAGTGCTGCACGATACCGAAAAACGGTCACGCTATGATCGCTATGGCCACGCAGGGGTGAACGGTGCCTCAGGGGCCGGGCACTTTTCCGATGTCGAGGATATATTCTCGGCCTTCGGCAATATCTTCGGCGATCTGTTTGGCGGAGGGCGTAGCCGTCGAGGGGTTCGCAAGGGCCGCGATGTGCGTTGCTCGGTGACTCTCACCCTGCAAGAGGCGGCACAAGGGGTTCGCAAATCGGTCGAGTTCCAACGCCATGAAACGTGCGATGTTTGTACTGGCTCAGGGGCCACCAAGGGGAGCAAACGCGAATCCTGCTCTTACTGTGGTGGTCATGGCCAGGTGGTGCAGCAGGCGGGAATAATCCGTGTGCAAACTACTTGTCCCGCTTGTGGGGGAGAAGGCTTCTCGATCTCAGCACCTTGCAAATCGTGCCGAGGAACGGGCCAACGGCTTAAAAAGGTCCAAGCCGAAGTGCAGATTCCACCAGGAGTCGACGAAGGGATGCAAGTGCGGATCACTGGGCAAGGCGAACCGAGTCCCAACGGTGGCCCGCCAGGAGATTGCTACTGTTTTGTATCCGTACTCCAACATGCGTTGTTCGAACGCGAAGGTCGGCACCTGATTTGTCGAATTCCGATCACTTATTCGCAAGCGGTGTTGGGCTGCAAACTGGAAGTCCCTACTTTGGATGGCCCCGGCGAACTCGAGGTCCCACCCGGTTCACAGTCCGGCGACGTGTTTCGCATGGCTGGCAAAGGGATGCCCGACCCTCGGGTGGTCGGGCTCGGTGACCTGTTGGTGCAAGTCAATATCGAGGTCCCCAAGAAGATTTCCCCGGAAGAAGAAAAACTTCTGCGTCAACTCGCAGAACTCGAACATAAGAAAGTCGCTTCCGAGCGAAAGAGTTTTTTCGATAAAGTCAAAGAATATTTCAAGCACGAAATCGACCAATAGTTTCAGGAGTACAGGACCCATGGGTTCCAAGCCATCCACCGATGAGAGTACGCAGTCCGAATTGCCGGAGGATCAAGCCTTCACTATTCCGTCGGAAGAATTTTCGGAGATTTCCGAATCAGAAGTTTCGGTAGATTACGAAGCGGAGCTACTTGCCCAACGCGAGCGTTACTTACGGTTGCAGGCGGAAATGGAAAACCTGCGCGCCCGCACAGCCCGAGAAATCGCGGATCATCAGCGGTTCGCCGCGATGGGTCTGATTCGCGACCTCCTGCCGGCGGTCGATAACATCGAACGGGCCATCGAAGCCGCCGAAAAAGCGGGGGATTCGACCACCTTGCTCGAAGGATTCAA
>CALMBE010000603.1 GCA_937860165.1 uncultured Planctomycetaceae bacterium | reverse complement strand
CCCCACCGCCTCGCTGCGCTCGGCACCTCCCCCAGCGGGGGAGGATTTGGGTAACCCCCGAATCCGCATCGCTTTCGTCTCCACCAATTCGATCACCCAGGGCGAACAGGTCGCGCAACTCTGGCCGATCCTGTTCGACCGCCTTCACCTCGAAATAGCCTTCGCGCACCGCACCTTCAGTTGGGGCAGCGAGGCGCGCGGCAAGGCGCATGTCCATGTCGTGATCATCGGCCTGACTCACCATGACAACGAACCCGATGAAAAGCGGTTGTTCTCCTATCCCGATATCAAGGGCGACCCGGTTGAAAGTCGGCATAACGCACTGACGGCCTACCTGTTCGATGCACGGGGTGTGGCAAACCGGCACTTGGTGGTGAAGGAGGAGGGAAGGCCGATTAATGGGGCAGCCAAACTCGTTATCGGTTCTAAACCGATCGACGATGGCAACTTCATATTCACGCCTTTTGAGCTTCAAAAATTTGTCGAAAATGAACCAGAATCGAAGGATCTGTTTCGACCATTTGTCGGAGCCGAAGAATTCATAAATGGCTCAATGCGATGGATTCTAGCGCTTCATGACACGCCACCCGATAAACTTCGTCGGTTGCCAAACGTAATGAAGCGCATCGCAGCTGTCAGGGAGTTTCGGCTGTCACGCACCAGCAAGCCAACTCGAGACCTCGCTACTACACCGACACGATACCACATCAACCTACTGCCGGAACGCAGCTACTTGCTCATACCAAGAGTCAGTTCAGAACGTCGAGAGTACACGCCCATTGGCTGGCTTGAAGCGCCGACGATACCGAGTGACGCTGCGTTGGTTCTACTCGATGCCACCCTCTACGATTTCGCCATCCTTACCAGTCGCGCTCACATGGCATGGCTTGGCCACATGGGAGGACGCCTCAAGAGCGATTTTCGTTATTCCATAGGGCTGGTCTACAACACCTTCCCCTGGCCCGACGCCACCCCGGCCCAGCGCGCCAAAATCGAAGCGCTGGCGCAGGCCGTGCTGGATGCCCGCGCGGCGCATCCCACGTCCAGCCTTGCCGATCTGTATGATCCGGACACCATGCCCGGCAATCTGCGTAAGGCCCACAGCGCGCTCGACGCCGCAGTCGACAAACTCTACCGCCCAAAAAGCACTGGGGCCCCCTTCGCCTCTGACCGTGACCGGGTCGAACACCTGTTCGGTCGCTACGAAGCCCTCGTCAATCCGCTCGAACGGCTAGGCGCCGCCAAAAACCAGCGCGTCGCGCGCAAAAGCGCGAAAGAATCCAAAGCAGAATAGTTGGCCAGAACCGGGAGCACGAAACCGATAAAATGCCCCGCCGCTTACGCTCGGGAGTTTTCGGGAAAATGTCCCCCGGACCCAGTGGCTGTTGGAACCGGGATCACTAAACCGGCAGCGTGCCCCTTCGCTTACGCTCGGGAGTTTTTTGGGAGAATGTCCCCCGGACATTCTCTACTTCCAAAAAACTGGTGCCAGAAGAGGACTCGTTTTCGCTTTTAATCTGTTGATATTTCACGATTAAAAGTGCGACACTTTGTCCGTACCCGGCACGAGTCCGGAGTCCCGACCCATTGCTGGGTTCGAGTCCTAAACAAGGACTCGTCGGGAACTCTGCGACTTCATCCTGCACCGTTTACACCACTTTTGACAGTCCATTTTTTGTAAGAATCGGGCATCGAGGTAAGTACTGGAAACGCCCAACTCTGGCGACCCGACGATTGCCTATCCGACCGTCGTGTTTTTTTGATCGCGCTCGACCCGAGCTCGGTCGATGGGGATAACACTGCTGAACATCGTTCCCTAATGCTACAGTTCCAGCATGGATGGCACGCCCGGCCTCGGCCGGCCACAGCAGGACGACGACCAGCTCCGTCACACTTTGACAGTGCATCAAGTGAGCGAGCGCCTCACCGCCGCCGGCGTGCCGCGATCTGAACGGCAAATCAAACGCTACTGCGAGAGTCAATTTCTCGACGCGAAGAAGGTTCCCGGCCCAACCGGCGATCAGTGGTTCG
>CALMBE010000602.1 GCA_937860165.1 uncultured Planctomycetaceae bacterium | reverse complement strand
GAATGGGAAGTTCGACTTGGACCAGTGGAACGAGGATTACAGGCAGCAGTTTCTATTATTTCGGCTACAAGAATCATGTGAATGTCGACGCGAAGCACAAATTCATCCGATGATTCGAGGTAACAAGTGCCTCGGTTCGCGACAGTCAAGCCGTGAAAATACTGCTAGACAAGAAGAGCAGCGGGTAGAGCAACGTGGGCGCTGGCGATGGCCAAGCCGCCGAAAATCGGCCCTCCAGGGAATGAAAACAGGAAGGAATACCCAAGATAATCCGGCGAAATTTGATTCTGCCAACCATTTTCCAACATGAGCACCCGCTAAAAAATGCGTCTGTCGTGAAATTGATTCTTAGAGGGAGTTTGAATTTGACTAACGCCTCCCGCGTGCGGACAATGGTACGTGGACTCCGCGCGCTTGGTCTGGCGAGAATCGTTGCATCGGTCGCGTTCGACCCCAGGCAGCATCCTTACAGCATTGTTCACTTACATCATTATTCACTTTCAGGAGCATATCTATGAAACGGCATCTTTTGACGAGTTGGTTCTTTGTTCTGGCAATTGTCATGGGTAAGTTCGAGGCCTCGGCGGCCATTTCCGCGACGCGTGTTGCCGCTGGACTTACCAAACCCACTTATGTGACCTCACCGATAGGGGATAGTGACCGGCTATTTATTACGGAGCAACATACCGGCAAGATTAAGATCCTCAATCTCCAGTCGGGCATCATCAATCCGACCCCTTTTCTTACCGTCACGGGGCTCTCGCTCGGCGGGGATCAGGGGCTGCTGAGCATGGCCTTTCATCCGGACTACGCCAGCAACGGCCTGCTCTACACTGTCTCCACCGATGCCAACGGCGACGAAATCATCCAGCAGTTCCAGGTCTCAGACGATCCCCATATCGCCAACCCAATCGCCACGCCAGTGATCAAGATACCCTATGGTGCGCAGGGCCACTATGGGGGCTGGATCGGTTTTAATCCTAGGGTCGATCCGATGGATCCGCAGTACCTTTACATGACCACCGGTGACGGACCTGGACAATTTGATGTTGGCGACGATGCACAAAATCTTAATAGCAAGTTCGGTAAGATCCTCCGCATCGATGTCAACGGAGATGATTTTCCATCCGACTCGAACCGAAACTACAGCATCCCCGCGAGCAATCCGTTTGTCGACGAGGCCGGCGACGACGAAATTTGGGCCTATGGCCTGCGGAATCCGTGGCGGGCCAGCTTCGATCGCCTGACCGGCGATTTTTACATCGCTGATGTCGGGTTTAATAATTATGAAGAGATCAATTTTCAGTCTGCTTCGTTGGACGGAGATTTCGACGTGGATGGCGACGTGGATGGCTTCGATTTTCTCAAGTGGCAACGAGGTGACGTGTTCAATCCTCCGCGTGCCGAGGACCTAGACCTCTGGAAAACGAACTACGGAAAAAGCCTCGGGGGAGAGAATTACGGCTGGCGACTTCGCGAAGGGTTCCACGAGACGCCCTCCGGGAGCATTGGTGGTCCGAAGCCGCCCGGGGCCGTCGATCCGATTTTTGAGTACGACCACTCGGTGGGTGTTTCCATCACCGGTGGCTACGTCTATCGTGGTTCGATCGCGGAGTTGCAAGGGCAATACTTCTATGCCGACTTTCCCTTCGACAACGGAACAATCTGGTCTCTTGAGCATGATGGCACCACCGCGACGACGGTGATTGACAGGGCGCCCGAGCTGGTGCCGGCAGACGTCGGTACGCTCGACTGGATCTCCTCATTTGGGCAAGATGGCGTCGGCGAGCTTTACATTATTTCCTACGGCAATCATTGGGCAGGCAATGAAGGCCAGGGAGAGGTATTTAAAATTATAACCTCCGGAGTCGCATTGCTCGGGTCAACCTCGACAGACGTACCGGAACCGTCCTGCCTGGGGTTACTGCTGATGGCAATAGGGTTTATTTCTGCGGTCATGTGGCCGTTTCGTTAGTATCGAGATTCTGTAGGTACATGAGTTGTGCGGCCAGCAAGTCTTGCGACGGATAAGAAAAATGATTTTCACTCGATGAGGAATGACGGTACCAAGAGGGATGGGGCAATCAAAAGAGGATGCAAGAGTAAAAGGAGTCCGAAATGTACTCCTACGAGGTCTACCCACAGCGGGAATTTCGGCCCGACGTGTTCATCGACATCGGCGACGTTCTCGAACCGGTGATCGAGACGATCAACTTCTTCCGCAAGCTGAATGCGGAGTCGCCGCAGGCCGAACGTGCCGGACATCTGGAGGCGATGATGAAAGTCTATCCGAGCGGCGAAGAACTCCCGTTGACCGCTTGGGCAGAGTTGAAGCTATGCACATCCCGAGTCCGCGGCCATCAGTGCGGCCTGCGATTCGCCGAAGCCTACAGGGCGTTGGATAGCCGCGCCGTCGGCAACCGGCTCCTGGACGAAATCGTCTCGTAGCGGACGAAATAAACATGGACGGAAAGGCCAAGTGTTTTATCGATACCCGCGAGCAGTATCACTAACTAACCAATGAAACCTCAACAAAGGTCACCTTCTCAATGCCAAACTCAAATGTGAATAACTCCTGTATGCGTGGCACCTGGATCATCATCGTGCTGGCACTGTTCTCGCTGCTTGCCAGGTCGTCGTCGGCCCACGATACGAACGCTGAGCGGATTCAGCCCTGGCCGGAAAACCCACGCTACTGGCAGTACAAAGGCCAGCCCGTGATACTGCTGGGCGGCAGTAAGACGGACCATATTTTTTTGCTCGATGACCTCGAACCGCATCTCGATGAAATACAGGAGGTTGGGGCCAATTATGTGCGTTGCACGATGAGCCAGCGTGAGGGCCTGGATCTCAAGGCCCACAAGCTGCTGCCGAATGGGAAGTTCGACTTGGACCAGTGGAACGAAGAGTACTGGAAACGATTTTCGAACATGCTGAAGTGGACCGCCGAGCGGGACATCATCGTGCAGATCGAAGTCTGGGACCGGTTCGACTACGCGGCACGGAATTGGGAGAACAGCCCGTGGAAACCGTCGAACAATGTTAATTACACTTCCGAGCAGTCTGGACTTGCCCAGTCCTATCCCGAATCCGCCTATTACCACAGCCAGCCGTTCTTCCAAACGATCCCCGGCATGAAGCAGTACCAG
>CALMBE010000601.1 GCA_937860165.1 uncultured Planctomycetaceae bacterium | reverse complement strand
ATGCGGCAGACCTTGTAGCAGCAAGTCTTGGTCTCGGGGACCATGTGGCAGACTTTGTAGCAGCAGGAGCGGACCCGTGGTTCGCAGACAAACTTCGTGCAGCAAATTTCCTTCGTGTGGCATTCAGGAACCCAAACCCGTTTACAGCAGTTGCGAGGCGGGCCCTGGCAGCACAAAGTCTTGCAGGGACCTGGGCAGTACACACAACGGCAACGGCAGCAATCGTAGGTAAAGGAACCAGGTTCACGAACGGTCTTGGTGAAGACTTTGCCAGGGACTTGGTAGGTTTCGGTTTCCCAATGACCACCTTGCACTTGAATCGTCTTGGTATAGGGAACCGCTACGCGAACGTAATAGGTTTCCTGCCGCTCGCGAGTTTCCCACACCGGTTTGCACACGGTGTAGTTACGCTGACGAGTTTCCCAGACCGCACGGTAGGTGGTGTAAGGGACTTCGCGGGTGCGAGTTTCCCACACCGGTCGGCAGACCGTATAGTTGCGGGTCTTGGTTTCCCAGACGGGCTTGCACACGGTGTAGCAGCGAGTCTTGGTTTCCCACACAGGCTGGTAGGTGGTGTAGCAAACATCGCGGGACTTGGTTTCCCAAACAGGCTTGCACACGGTGTAGCAGCGAGTCTTGGTTTCCCACACCGGGTGATACGTGGTGTAGCAGACGTTGCGGGTCTTGGTTTCCCAGACGGGCTTGCAGACGGTGTAGCAGCGGGTTTTGGTTTCCCAGACCGGCTTGCAAACGGTGTAGCAAACTTCTTTCTGACGTTGTTCACGGACATACCGTGTGCAATTGATCACACGATCTTCGCACACGCGATCAAAAACGGTGCGGCAGCAGGTCACTTCTTGTTTGTGCCACTGAACACAGCGGACCGTCTTCATGACGGTGTGGCAGTGTTGCTGGTAGCAGCAAGGTGTGCAGCCGTTGTAACGTGCGACCCCGCAATACCCCGCCCATGCTGCAGAAGGCAGCATTGCCAAGGCGATGGCAGCGAGAGCCCGCACTCCAGACTTGGCTCTCATGGTGATGGTCTCCTTCGTAACTGGTGTGATAAAATGAATGGTTTGGTCAAAATGGGATATTTCCCACCCATTGCATTTTTCGGAAGTAACAGACCTCCCGCCTTAGCTAGATGTTTCGTTTTTCCTACTCGACTAACTCAACCAGCCATACTCATTTGATACGATCGGTTCATTGCAAATTTCCCAACCCGCAGGGTCAGTGATTTACCTTGATTAACTGGAAGAAATAGGCGAATTTTCCGGTTTGTAGGGACTTTGGCGCTAGTTCAGTCCCTGCCAAGCATTGGTGCCGAGTCGAACACGATGGATTTGGCGTAACTCTTTTCCCTGATTGATGATCGAGCAAGATTCTCTTGCGAGCCTGAACGGATTGTGGTTAGAGTGAGTTAGGCCCTTTGGTGGGGTTACGAACTTATGGATCAATTGAGGCCTGAGCAAGTTGCCAGAGCAGAAACCAGAAACCCGACCCGACCCAAATGCCGTTCCCGTAGCGGTAGTTAGCCGATTGAGCCTCTATCTGCGAGAGTTACAACACCTGATTGCCGACGGTAAGGAAACCACGAGCAGTAGTCAGTTGGGGCGACAACTTGGATTTACAGATGCCCAAGTTAGGAAAGATTTGGCACACTTCGGCCATTTCGGGCACCCCGGCATTGGTTACCGTTGCGACGAGTTGATCGGGGCGATTCGCAAGATTTTGGGCACGGACCGCCAGTGGCGCGTGGGATTAGTGGGTATCGGTAACCTCGGCAGGGCCCTCCTCGGTTATCGGGGATTCGAGCAGCAAGGATTCCGCATTGTGGCGGCATTTGACAACGATCCCGTCAAAGTCGGTACGCTCGTGGATGGAGTGGAGGTTTGCTCCTTGGAACAATTGGGCGAAACTATCAACCAGCAGCAGATTGAACTTGGCATGATCGCCGTGCCTGCACCCCAGGCTCAACAAGTCGCCGACGTACTGGTTGCCGCAGGCATCGGAGGAATCGTGAATTTTGCGCCGGTGACACTGCGGGTTTCGGGGCAGGTATGTCAGGTGGGAGTTGATCTTGCCCGAGAGCTCGAGCAAGTTACTTTCGTCGTGTCAAATCGAATTGCTGGGAGCTAATTGCAACTGGCTTTGCCCCTGAAGGTCCCCCCTTTCGAGGATTCTCTGATTGCCGTAGATTATTAAAACAGTCGGCAGCACGAATTTCCATCGGTTTGCTGCTCGCGTGTTGCCCCGTAGTGTAATGGTAACACTAGGGATTTTGATTCCCTCATTTCAGGTTCGAGCCCTGACGGGGTAGTTTTTTTCTGAAGTCTGCTAACGCCCGGGGATTGCAATCCCCGGGCGTTCTTTGCTTGTGGTGGATTGACTATGACTTGCCCGATTGAATGCTCAAAAGTCCGTTTTGCCGTCCAAGTGGTCCGCGAAGCATCGCACTTGGTCCGCCAAGTGCAACAAGAATTGGTTACCTCGGCACTCACCAAAGAGGATAAGTCCCCCGTGACCGTGGCGGATTTTGCCGCCCAGGCCTTGGTCTCCAAACGGTTGCTGGAATCTTTCCCCTCGATGGGTTTTGTCGGCGAGGAAAATGCCGACTCGCTCCGTACCTCGGAAGGACGCGACACACTCATTCAAATCACGCATTTTGTCCGGCAATTGGAACCGACCGCGACTCCCGATCTCGTTTGCGAATGGATCGACCGTGGCGCGGAAGCGGCGACCGGCGAGTTCTGGACCCTGGATCCCGTGGACGGGACGAAGGGATTCTTGCGGGGCGATCAATACGCGGTGGCGCTGGCTTTTATTCGGGACGGCCAGGTTCGCGTGGGAGCACTTGGTTGCCCCGAATTGGGCTCAGGTATTAAGCCCGACAAGGGTGGCCCTGGCACGTTGATTGTCGCCCGCCGCACCAGTGGGTGCTTTGCGACCACGCTTGCGGATGAAAATGCCGAGTGGGCGAAACTCTCGGTTTCCTCCGAAAGCAAAATCACCCTCGCACGCATGCTCCGCAGCGTGGAAAAGGCCCATACCGACACGAGTGGCATCGGCCAGTTGGTAACTTCGCTGGGCATCGCCGCCGACCCCGTCCCCATGGACAGCCAAGCCAAGTACGCGGTGCTTGCCGCAGGGGGTGGTGATATCAACCTGCGACTATTGTCGCCGAATCGACTCGATTATCGCGAAAAAATCTGGGACCAAGCTTCCGGTTCGATCTGCGTCGAAGAAGCCGGGGGGCGCGTTTCGGACCTCGATGGCAAACCACTGGATTTTTCCCACGGTCGCACCCTGGCCCGCAACCGTGGCGTACTGGCGACCAACGGCGCGTTGCACCAGCAACTGCTCGCGGGGCTCAAGCAAATCGGCGCTTAGCAGCCGTGGCTTGTCGCGTTTCACTCACCCCCTTAGGAACAATTCAAAAATAACTTCGGTATTTGTCGCTTCGGGCGACGAGAACAGTTTAACCGCGGAGTCGCCGAGGCGCGGAGAAGATAAAGGTGAAAGTAGCTGAGAGTTGTCCAGTTACATGAGCCGAACTCGCTAGTTGCAAATCCGCCGTGGCGGGCATCGGGTGAATTGCTCTTGGATGATCGAGTTCTCAAATAATCCGAGGCTAGCGCTCCGAAAACCCGAGGCTAGCGCTCCGAAAACCCGAGGCTAGCGCCTACGGCTCATGCTACTAACGACTTACACCCTGCTCTTCTCCGCGCCTCTGCGACTCAGCGGTTTATTCTGAAATGGGGAAGTTATTTTTGATCCATGCCTAACAGTTGTGGCCATCAAGTACAAAGCATAGGTGCCGAACCGCTGACAACCGCAAAGTGTTAAGCGATTTTTGACAGTCGGGGGCAGACACGTAACACTGGTTCAGGGGATTTCGATGGATTCGAGGTAATCCAAATGTCGCTCCATTGACGCCCCTCCTACAGCCAAAAGTGTGTTCTCGTTCCCGGGGAGCAATCGATGAAAGAATCGAGGGGTCCCGAATTTATCCACAACCTCCCAAGAACCTTGAGGATCAATCAGCCGATACAACGCGCCATCCGACCCCGAAACGTAGAGCCCTGACACCGAACCCCAAGCCGAGACACCGAACCCCTGCATTTCATCTCCAGGAATCTTCTCGGTTTCGGACCAGACGTTTGTGTGGGGGTCAAAGCAAAACACTGTCCGTTGGACTTCCCTCAAATCGTCCAACCCTCCAATCACCCAAATGCGATCCTTCCACGCTGCCATAGCCAGGGCGCGACGCTGGAAGGGGGGCACCGGCAGTTCTTGCCATGAGCCTAACTTGCCAACCGAGGTATCGTAGACCAAAGCGGACTTTTGCCATTTGCCATTGCGATCACCATCAAGAGCCCAGCCTCCTGCGACATAGATTTTGTCTCCCATTGCTATCGCATCATGCGAAGAGCGTGGCTGGGGAAGATCTGGGAAAGTTGTCCAAGTGGAAGTTTTAGGATCGAACTGGGAAAACTCCGCCACCGAATGGAGGTCTTCTTTTTCATTGCGGGCATTGCGGGCCGAGAGCCCCCCGACGCGGTAGAGGGCATCGCCGCAACTCACCAAAGCCATTCCTTGGAGGGGTGTTCCCATGGAGAGGTGTTCCCATTGCTGGGGTTGGGAGAGAGACAACCTTACAAAATTTGGGGACAGATTATCTCGCGAGTGTTGATGTTCCTTGCCTGTGTGCCCGCCGTAAACGTAAAGATTGCCCTGATGAACCGCACCTCCGAAACTGGAAATCGCCTCGGGTAGCTGGGGACCAAAGGCTCCTTCGGGGCGGTTGGGTCGTTTTGTTTGCGACTGTTTGGCCTCTGCCGCGGGCGAAACATTGGAGTCAAATTCAAAGGTGAGGGTCGCATAGTGGGCCTTGTCTGTGTATTTCTTGCCAGCGAGTTCACCATTCTTGTCCTTTTCGATGAAACTTGTCATGAGCCCGATCGTGCCTGAGGCACTTGTTTCAAAATGAACTTTCCCCTGTTCATCGGTCGTTTCCTCAAAGGACCCACCTTCGGCATCGGTAAACATCACCGTGGCATCCTGAAGAGG
>CALMBE010000600.1 GCA_937860165.1 uncultured Planctomycetaceae bacterium | reverse complement strand
AATGTTCGCCGAAAACGGCTCAACGACCAATCCCAATTCTTGGCTGTGACAAAGCCCTAGTGTGCCAACAACTAATTGCACGCGATGAACAACGCTTCCGTTCCCTATTCGATCATCCAGATTTCGTGAGCAATCGCGGCCACCATACCGTCACCAGCGACCCAGGTGAATTGCGGCAATCACTGGCCGTCGCGGATCAGCTATATGTTGAGAGCAACTTGTCGGCGAACAGCATCTGCGACGTGATGACAAGGCTCCTTTCGGCTTACGACATCCCGACAGAGCGAATGCAAGTATTCCTTCGCCAAGACCGTGACGCAGGGAGGCCCCGCGATGACGGTTGATGCAAATTCCTTTTTGAGCGTGTGGCAGGCGATGCCAAGCGATGCCAGCTATCCGCGACGGCTCAATTCAGCCGATCAGCGTTGGGCATCGCTCCACGCCATCGGAAACCGCGATATCCTGGACGTTCGAGCGGTGGGATTAATCTGCTCAGTGCAATGCCCCGGCAGCATTGTTATCAAGACGTTCGACGCAATACGAGAACTGCGGGACGCCGGACTTGCCGTCGCTGGTGGCTTCCATTCACCGATGGAACACGAGTGCCTTGAGTTTCTGTTGCGTGGCACTCAACCTGTGATCGTTTGCTCTGCCAAGGGGATAGGGCAACCACGATTGCCCGCCGTTTGGCGAAAGGCGATTGACGCTGACAGGCTCTTGCTTGTGTCACCATTCGCCGACACAGTTCGGCGAACCACGAAAGCACAGGCCCAGACACGCAATGAGTTCGTCGCCGCAAGCGCCGCAGTTCTTATCCCGCACGCATCGCCCGGAGGTAAGGCCGAAGCCATCGCCCGACAAGTCGTGGAGAGCGGCAAGCCACTCTTCACGTTCGACGACCCTGAAAACCAATCGCTCCTTGAATTGGGAGCCATCGCCTACAGCCTCAACAAGATTCATAAAGCATTAGCTAGTTCGTCCGTCCTTCGCAATGAGCACACATCGCCTTAATCCACATCACCAACACTATGGCAGGTAACCGTTCACGCCCCGGGGTGAACGGTTACTCCAATAATTAGCGCAGATTAGCGAAGATTAGTGTTCCCTTCTCCGTATTCTTGGCGACCTTGGCGGTTCATCCTGCCCCGACAAACCTTCTAAGATTTGACCGAGAAACTCTTCTGTGTTCTCGGCAGATCGGTTACGATATAAGTGCTTTGACAACTCCCAGATTTGAGGTTCGATCACTATGACTCCACGCGAAATGCTCCTCTTGGTCGCCGTAGGGATCGGGGCTTTTGTCCTGATCGTCTTGTTGGTAGTGGTTACCAAGTATTTCAAGATTTGGCTCCAAGCCTACATGTCCAATGCCCGCGTGAGTTTTTTCAGCCTCATCGGCATGGGCTTACGGCAGGTCAACTCGCGGGTCATCGTCGAAGGTAAAATCATGGCGATGCAGGCTGGTGTCGGCACCGATCCGGTCACGGGAATTACCACCCGTCGCCTCGAAGCTCATTATCTCGCTGGCGGTGATGTGCTGCGGGTCATTACCGCAATCATTGTCGCCCAGCGGGCTGACATCGATTTGGACTTCGACCGCGCGGCGGCCATCGATCTAGCGGGACGCGACGTGCTGGACGCCGTCCGCACCAGTGTGCATCCGAAAGTCATTGATTGCCCCAACCCAGAAAAATCGGCAAACTCGACTTTGAGCGCCGTTGCCAAGAACGGAGTCGAACTCCGAATCCGCGCCCGTGTCACCGTTCGCACCAATCTTGCGCAACTCATCGGCGGCGCTACCGAAGACACAATCATCGCCCGTGTTGGTGAAGGAATTATCACTTCCATTGGCTCGGCGGTCGATCATTTGCAGGTCATGGAAAATCCCGATCGAATTTCAAAGGCGGTTCTGCAACGGGGTCTCGATGCGCACACGGCGTTTGAAATCGTTTCTATCGACATCGCCGATATCGACGTCGGCGAAAACATCGGTGCTCGTTTACAGGCAGACCAAGCCGAGGCCGATACCCGCATGGCACAGGCCTTGGCCGAGCAGCGCCGGGCCGACGCCATCGCCCTCGAGCAAGAGATGAGAGCCCGCGTGGCTGAAAACCGCGCCGCCGTGCTTTTGGCGCAGGCAGATGTCCCCCAAGCCATGGCCGAGGCCTTCCGCTTGGGGAATTTGGAACGCGTGTCGAAAAACGGCCTATGAACGGGAGCAAAGGCGGCACGCCACGCGAATCTCTACCCTGGCTGTTGCGAGTGGTGCCGGCACTGGATTCGCTGCGCGGTTATACGATACACACTTTCCGCAAAGATTTATTTGCGGGACTCACCGTGGCGGCGGTGGCGGTGCCCCAGGCGATGGCCTACGCCACGATCTTCGGCATGCCACCCCAATATGGCCTGTACACGGCTATCGTGATGACGGCGGTGGGGGCTATGCTTTCGTCGTCGAAGCAACTCATCAACGGCCCCACCAATGCGATTTCCATCGCGTTGCTCAGCGCCCTGGCCGTGGTCCCGCAAGACGAGCGGATTTCCGCTGCGATATTGATGGCCTGCTTAATCGGTTTGATTCAAACGGGCATCACTCTGTTGCGCCTTGGAGATTTATCGCGTTACATTTCCCACGCTGTAATTGTCGGCTTTACCGCGGGGGCGTCGGTACTCTTAGTCCTCGATCAGATGAAGAACGTTTTTGGTCTCTCCGCACAGGGAGACTATCACGACCACTTTTTGAAACGCTTCTGGCTCACGATGACCGAAGGGGGGCAAGTTCACACTTATACCCTGGCCATCGCCATTGGAACTATTGCCATGGCCCTGCTGCTTCGCTGGGTTAACCGGCTCCTGCGATTGGGTTTGCCGGAACTGCTATTGGCCATCGCAGCCGCAGGATTTGTGACATACTTCTGGCAACTCGAAGCAAGCGGCGTACAGCTTATTCAAGAGGTACCTCGCAGCTTGCCTCATTTCCAAATCCCCGAGTGGAACTGGAACCGTGTGCAGCAACTCTCTGGAAGTGCGGTGGCTATCGCCATGCTAGGGTTACTGGAAGCGATTGCCATGTCGAATTCAATTTCGCACCGAACAAAGCAAAAAGTCGACATCAATCAACTCTGCTTAAGCGAAGGCCTGGCGAATCTTACCGGCAGTTTTTTCCAGTGCTTTCCCGGGTCCGGTTCGCTCACGCGATCCTACATCAACCATCAAGCAGGGGCGGCAACGCAGTGGTCGGGCGTGATTTGTGCCGGAGCGGTCGCACTCACGGTGTTGCTGTTGATGTTGACGTAGATGCCGTATACGTCGTCGGTCAACGACGCGCCGCTGATGAGCTGCCCGTAGCTGCCCTTCGTGTTGTTGCCAGGGGTGACGCTCAACCCATAGGCGGACGCCGGACGCGCCGCCGCAGGCCCGTACAGGACTTTTCGAAAGTCTGCCGTCGAAGGGACATAGAGCATCGATCTCCTCCCTCTCAGCCCACGTCTTACTCGGCGATTTCGCCAGACAGCTGGTGCA
>CALMBE010000599.1 GCA_937860165.1 uncultured Planctomycetaceae bacterium | reverse complement strand
AACCCCAATGGGGCCACACGCGATGTTGCCGGGATCTGCGACACCACGGGCCGCGTCTTCGGTCTCATGCCCCACCCGGAGCGCTACGTCGATTTCACCCACCACCCCCAGTGGACCCGCCGCAAGGATCGCAGCGAAGGTGCCGGCCTGGCAGTTTTCCGCAACGCGGTAAAATACTTCTCGTGAGCAGTCGTAGGCCGTGGGCCGGACCGAGGTACTCCGAGTTCCGGCATCGCAATTAGATCGCGATGTAATCCACCGTGGTGGACACGGTTTGTTCAGGGCTACTTGCTGCCAGCAACAGTGCCATCACCGCCTGAATTGATCGCCTTGTTCGTAGACTTTGGCTGCCAAACTGGTCTGCCCTCGAGCGTTTGTCGACGTTTTGCGTCTTCCGAAATCCGTTGGACGTCGCAATTAAATCGCTGTGCCAGCTTGCGACGAGTTTCGTGTATTTCTTCGATGATGGGATCAAGTGGTTGTTGCATCACACTTACTAATCCTAAAAATGACTCGGCTCGCGAGTCAGCAATTGCCCGTGGCCTAGTTGGCCGACGAACTTGCTGTCGCGGACTTGGACCTGGCCCCGCACGGTGACCAGGGTCGGTCGGCCTTCAATTTCCCAGCCCTCGAAGGCGTTGTAGTCGACGGCCATCTGCTGCGTTTTCACTGAAAGCTTGCCGCGATAATTGGGGTCGTAGATCACCAGATCGGCGTCGCTCCCTTCGCGGATGGTTCCCTTGCGTGGGTAAAGTCCAAACAGTCGGGCGGCTTGTGTACTCGCGGCATCGACGAAAGTATTCAAATCGATTCGGCCACGACACACTCCGTGGGTGTAGAGGATATTGACTCGATCCTCGACCGAGGGAATTCCATTGGGAATGAGTGTGAAATTTTCGCGGCCCATGTCCTTTTGTCCGACAAAATCGAAAGGTGCATGATCGGTTCCGACGGTGCTAATCAGGCGTGAACGTAAACCGGCCCAGAGGGAGTCGTGTTGGTTAGCGTCTCGCAACGGAGGAGACATCACGTACTTGGAACCTTCGAAATCAGGCTTGGCCGTGTATGATTTATCGAGCACAAAGTGCGGGATCACCGATTCGACCCACGCCTGAACTCCCCGCAACCGACCCGCTTGCACGGCTTCGAGCGCCTCTCGGCAAGAGGTGTGAACACAGTAAACATGAGCCCCGGTGATATCGGCGAACGACATGAGGTGCTGCACCCCTTCGGCTTCGACACGAGGTGGCCGCGAGGCGTCTTGCCACTCGGGTCCAGTTTTTCCTTCGCCGAGTAGTCGGGCCTGTAGTTGGGACACCAGGGTTTCATTCTCACAGTGTGCCGTGACGATCACACCGAGTTGCTTAGCCAGTTTGAGGATGCCGAATAGCTCGTCATCGTTGATTCCGAAAGCCCCTTTATAGGCCAGGAAGATTTTGAACGACGCGATTCCTCGGCTCACGATTTCGCGGAGTTGACTCTCCGAGAGTGCGTCGAACCGTGAAACGCCCATGTGAAAGGTGTAGTCGCAGGCGCTTTCGGCGGTCTTGGAGAGCCAGAGCTCAAAGCTTTCCAGGGGTTCGTCGTTGCGGGCCGGGCAACACATTTCGATGAGTGTTGTTGTTCCACCAACAAGTGCCGCCCGGCTGGCACTGGCGTAAGTATCTTTGGCGTACGTGCCCATAAAGGGCAAGTAAATATGAACGTGAGGATCGATGAATCCTGGGAAGACATACTTCCCGGCGGCGTCGATCACTTCCGCGCCCGGCACGGCTTCGATGTGAGGGGCAATCCGCGTGATGACTTCTCCGTCGCAGAGGATGTCTCCCACGAAGTCGTCCGCAGCCGTGATAATTCGACCATTCTTGATGAGCAAAGCCATATTCTTACTACCCGGGGAAATGGTGAGAATCGGCCCGACAGAATCGTGCGTCGGCACCTGGGGCCAATTGTGACATGCCCTTGGGGAGGGTCAAGCCGATTATCCGGTTTTTGACATTCTCCCTAACAAGTCGGCAGCAAGGCCTTGGGCGTCAACCACGAATTTCACGCCGCTGAACTTGAGCAAGCTACTCTTGTTTAACAAATACGTCCTTTGGCCAAGTGTTTTCGCATCCGGATTAAGAGCGGGAACGATCCTCAGCACATCACCGATGAATCGACTTCAAATCAAGAGCCGCTGTTTTTTGATCGCGCTGCTGGTCGCGTCACAGGCGGCCTGTCTCTGCTTTGGCGTAGCCTGGGAAACAG
>CALMBE010000598.1 GCA_937860165.1 uncultured Planctomycetaceae bacterium | reverse complement strand
ACAAGGTAATCCGCCGTTCCGGCAGGACCCGCCAGTGCTGCCGGAACTCGGGTACTCGTTCCGGCCTACGACCTATTGCAAATTGCAAAATGCAAATTGCAAATTACCAATTCTCAATTTGCATTTTTCAATTTTCAATAATTCCCCTCGTGCTTCCTCAGTACAACAAAATCTCTTGCATGGCCTGCGAGATTTGTTGCGGATGATTCAGCATGTGTACCAGACTGGTTACTAACATGATGACGGCAAACAGCACAATCCCGAGCCAACGAGGATTGGCGTTGACCGGGAATGATTCGAGGCGTTTGGCCAGCAGTTCCGCAAGCTGTCGCCAACCGGCGAGATCCTGTTTCGCGCCGCTTGCCACAAGCGAGACATGGCGCATCACATCGAAGCTTTCCAGATGGAGTTGCACGCCCACGGTGGGGAGTGACAAACTGTCGCCAGCCCACCGTGCTTGGGGATCGACACTTCGCGCTGCTTCGGCCAGTACGGGACGAATTTCCTCACTGCTGATATTGTAGATCACCAGCCGCGGACGCGCGAGCAGTATCGCTAGCCAAATACACAACCAATAGAGCACCAACAAGAACAGCCAGACATAGCTGCCAAATTCTGCCGCAGCCGCTTCGGGTCGAAACAATTCGATGGGCCCGACGAACATGAGACCCGAAAGCGCCATCCCGAGGGTCGCTAGATCGGCGCCCCCCGAAGTGAGAAACGGCTTTTTCCTGGCGTTGATTATCCCTAACAGCAGCCCGTAGGACACGAGCGGCAGAACGGCAATCGATAGTCTCAATGGATCAGGCAACATGATTTTATTATTACCACTTCGGGAGCCGAAGCGACAGGTCAAGCGGGGGCTGGGGTATTGTTTCCATCATTTGCCTCTCAACTGACCACTGACCACGGACAACAAACAACTACCCCCCAACCTCACTCCGCTGACCTGAGCCACTCCAAAATCACTCGACCGACCTTTTCGAGCGACGCCGCCGAGCAACGTCCAGGGGTATCCGACGTGGTATGCCAATAGCGATTCGAGGGATCGGGGTACTGGAAGTCAATCACATCGCACACGGGAATTCCGCCAATCCGATGCAAGGGAATGTGGTCGTCGCGGACTTCATAGCCCACGCGAGGTATGAACTCGGCAACTCCTAAGCGGGCGGCCGTGGACCAAATGCCTTGGACAATTGGTCGAGTGTCTTCCCAGGCCACGCTATTGTGCTCCTGATAAATCGACAATTTGGTGTCGCCAACCATGTCGAGCAAAACTCCGGCCACGTATTCAAAGTTTCGTTCGCGGAGGCGATACTCACGGGCAAAGTGCTCACTTCCCAAGAAATAATTATCGCGGCGATCCGAATACACAAGTTCTTCCCCGTCGAAAAACACCAAGTCCAAGCCATATCTTGCGGGCAACTTGCGGGCATGATGGGCTAGTTCCATGAGCACTGCCGAGCCGCTGGCTCCATCGTTGGCACCAAGAAATTCTCCCGTGAGGCGTTTGCGAGGGTCGGCTTCCTGCGAGGGCAGCGGTCGGGTGTCGTAGTGGGCACACAACAGGATTCGTTCCTTGGCAGTCGGCTGGCATTCGACGATCACGTTGGCCATGGTGATGGCTTCGCCAGTATTCGGCTCTTTGGCATCGAATCGCTGGAAAGTTAGCGGTAATCCAAGCTGCTTGAAATGTGCTTCGAGCAATGCTTGCTGCTTCACCATCGCCGCACTGCCACTGCGACGATTACCCAGTGCGCACATCTGCCGAAGGTATCCGTAGGCTCGTTTCCCGTCGAATGTGGGCTTCTCGACTTCCTTCGAATGAGCACCAACAGCATTCGTCAGGAGCACGAATGCAACCAGCAAGACTGAAACTCGCGGTAAACCTAGTCGTTCGATCATGACTCTAAGCTCTCTCTCTTTCTCTCTCTCTTTTCCCGTGGACCGGTTGCACCGGTTGGAACTCACCAAAACTTCCACCGAGTAGGCACGGGCAGATCTCTTAACACAAATACTTCATCGCAGGCGATTTTCTTCAATCGTCGATAACCCTCCTTTTTCATGTACGCCGACACGTCGGGATCCGAATAGTTGTTTTCGACCGTCAAGACTTCAATCCTTGTCTGGCCAAAGTCGATTGACATGAGGATTTCAAACTCATTTCCTTCCGTATCAATCGAACAATAGTTGACCGTGCCCAATTGATACTGAGTAATGAGGTCATTGATAGAATACGAATCGACATCAATGATTTCCTTCGTGCCACCATGCATGGCAATTTCTCGATCAATTCGATC
>CALMBE010000597.1 GCA_937860165.1 uncultured Planctomycetaceae bacterium | reverse complement strand
GAGTACCGCCGTGGCCATGGCACCCTCATCTTGGGAAAACAGATTGCCCCAGGGGTGCTAGACTTGCTTGTAGACTCAATTCTCAGGTCGTATCATCCAGCATTCCCTTTTCCAGTGAATTCGTTTGTCCTATCGTGAGGAAGCCATGAAGGCATTTGAGGCAGTCGTGCACTACTTCAATCGGGCTGCCGATGAATTGGCCCTGACGGACAATATGCGGACCTTGCTCATCACGGCCAAGCGGGAAGTGCAGGTGCAAATTCCCATTGAGATGGACAGCGGCGAACTGCAGACCTTCATCGGCTACCGCGTTCAGCACGACGATTCCCGTGGCCCGATGAAGGGGGGACTGCGTTATCACCATGAGGTGGACCTCGACGAAGTGCGGAGCCTGGCCTCGCTGATGACCTGGAAGACCGCCGTGGTGAATATTCCGTTCGGTGGAGCCAAAGGGGGAATTGCCGTCAACGTCCGGAAACTGAGCGTACGCGAACGTGAACGGATTACACGCAAGTTTATCGATGGGATCCACGATATCATCGGCCCCGACGTTGACATCCCCGCCCCCGACATGGGCACCGGGCCGGAGGAAATGGCCTGGATCATGAATCAACACAATAAATACCATGGATTCAATCCAGGCGTCGTGACGGGAAAGCCCGTGGAATACTACGGCATCCCAGGTCGCGACGAAGCCACTGGTCGCGGGGTCGGAATCATGGCGATCAAAACCTTGGGTCGATTAGGGCACAAGGCCGAAAAGACCCGAGTGGCAATTCAAGGTTTTGGGAACGTCGGTTCGCACACAGCCAGATTCATGCAGGATGCAACGTGCAAAGTGGTGGCGATCAGTGACCTGAGTGGAGGTTATTACAATCCCCAGGGAATCGATGTTTCCGCGGCCTTGCAGCATGTGTCGAGGAACAAGAATTCGCTGGCAGGATTTTCCGGCGGGGAGTTGATCTCCAACGAAGCATTGCTGGAACTGGATGTCGAGATTCTTATTCCCGCAGCCTTGGGGGGCGTGATCACTGCTGAGAATGCCGATCGCATTCGCGCCCCGCTCATTATCGAGGCGGCGAATTCACCCATCCGGCCCGAGGCCGACGACCTGCTTGCCGCTCGGGGCATCCACATCCTGCCCGATATCCTAGCCAACGCCGGGGGCGTAACCGTAAGTTATTTCGAATGGGCCCAGAATCGGCAATACTACCGGTGGAACTTAGACCGAGTTCGCCAAGAACTCGATCGGGTCCTCACCACCGCGTTTGAAGAAGTCTGGGAGCTTGCCCAAGAGCGGCAAGTAAGCCTCCGCACGGCTGCCTTCATGGTCGGCATCGGCCGAGTAGGCAGAGCAACAGTCCTTGGAGGAATTACTTAGGTGGCTAGTGGCTGGTGGCTGGGGGCTTGCACGAGCCGCGAACTTTTCACGAGCCCCGGACGCCCCACGAGCCCCGGACGTAAGTCTGGGGAGCAACCCTGTTTTATTTTTTCCATCACCTCGCGCGACAACCCGATCGACACATGCGAGAGCGCCGCACCCTTGTTGCCGTGGTGGGTGGTGAGCTCGTTGAACTCGCGGGGGTAAACGAGGCGGGCGCGGACGGCGGCGAGGTGGATGCCCGCGAAGCCGCAAGCGGCGGTGAAGCGGGTGGTGAGGTCGGTGATTTCATCGCACGGGGTGTCGATGGGGAGTTCGCAATCGTAATCGGAGTAGCACGCGAGCGCGGGGGCGTGTTGCGCCATCAAATCACCCCAGTTAGCCGGCAGTGTTCCACTGCCGTGCAGCCCGACCAACACACCGCGCTCGAGTTGCCGCAGGCCGGTGCCGTCCGGGATCACGAGCTGGTGGGCCTCGTCGAAGATCACCGTGTTGCAGGCGGGCAGCAGTTCCGCCACGCCTTCATCACGCAGCATCACATCGGCAAAAAACAGATGATGATTCACCACCACGATGTCGGCTTTCATCGCCTCGGTGCGTGCTTTCAACACGAAACATTCTTTGTGATTAGGGCATTCCTGACCAAGGCAATTGTCACGCGTGGAAGTGACATGCATCCAAATCGGCGCAGTTTCCGATACATCCGCCAAACCACTCTTGTCGCCCGAATCGCTGATCTTGGCGTACTGTTTTATTTTGGCGAGATGCTTGAGGTCTTCGCGTGTGGCAAAGCGACCATCGCTCAATGCGCGCTCCAAATGGTAGTGACACACATAATTGGCACGCCCCTTAAGCAGTGCGATTGCCACAGGAGCTTTGAGTGCGTCGCGCACTTTTGGCAAATCTTTTTGAAACAGTTGGTCTTGCAGATTCTTCGTGCCAGTGGAGATGATGACCTTGCCGCCGTTGAGCAGAGCAGGCACGAGATAGGCGAAGGTCTTGCCCGTCCCCGTCCCCGCTTCCGCTATCAGTATGGCGTTATCGCGTATTGCCGCCGCAACAGCCAGAGCCATATCGCGCTGCTGTTCACGCGGACGGAAGGTATCGACTTCGGCAGCGAGCGGGCTTTTTGCGGAGAAAAAACGTTCGACTTTGATAGACACGATGGGAGATTATTTAGGACTAAAGTTAAGTCGAACTGCTAGTTGCTTTCCAGCGGAAATATGCAACATAACGTCATACCGCAGCCAACAGCATCCGCATATCTGCCTCTGATAGCAACGATGACACTTGGGCTTTGAACCACACTGAGAGATTCATTCTCATCCTTCTCATCCATTTTCTCCTTATGTTTTCCGTGTCATCCACCGCTTGGTTTGAGCAAGGCTTCACCTATAGGACTACCCGAAAAATCGAAGTCA
>CALMBE010000596.1 GCA_937860165.1 uncultured Planctomycetaceae bacterium | reverse complement strand
CCGTCACGGCCGTGTTGTGCGGCGTGGCGCCCGACTTCCCGCTGCTGACGCTGGCACGTGCGCTGGCCGGCGCGACCGCCGCCATACTGGCTGTCGGCTGCACCACGCTTGACCCGGTCACCGGCGAGCGCACCACCAACAACACCGCCAACTGCGGCTCGTGCGGCAACAACTGCGCGAACAACTGCACCGGCAACGTCGCCTCGGTGTCGTGCACCGCGAGCGCCTGACTCCGGTCGTCAAGCGCGCCTACCGCGACGTGCACTCCGGCTGGTCGCAGCGAACGCCGATCCTCGTCTTCCCGCGCGAGATCCCCGTCGCCGGAACCGGACCGGTCGTGGCGATGACCACGGCGATCGAGGACGGCCTCAAGCGCGACTTCCGCTCCAAGCCCGTCCACATCACCTGGGCGATGAAGGACGTGGCCTTCCTGCCGATCTACCTCGACACGCTGTGGCTCGACACCTTCCCGGACGCGACCGTCACCAGGATCGACGACGCCGGCCACTACCTCCAGGAGGACGCCCACGAGCGGATCGTGCCCGAGCTCGTGGGCTTCGTGAGCGGCCTCAGCGCCTGAGCGGGCCTGACAGCAGCATCATCCGGGCTGATCCACGGCGGCACCGCGGACGCGATGGATCCGTACATTCAACAGGGCGCTTATTTTCTCGCGTTGCGTTTGCGCGCCGGACAAACCGCCGGCGACTTGCAGCCGGTCGTCCTCGCGGTCGAGCAGGGGGTGTTTGTATTTGCCCGCCGCCGCAATCTCGTCGCGCATCGGTTTCGTCGGCAGGCTGGTGCAGATCAGGAAGCCGAAGTCGGCCTTCTCGCGCTGCCGGTTGATCTCGCTATGCCCCACTTTGTAGCCGCAGGCCTGTCCGGGCCACGAGCAATAGCGATCGACTTCGCTCTGAATATCGTGGGTTCCCAGGGCGGTTTGCTCGGACAGGTACTCAATCGCTTGCTCGCGGGTCCAACCGAAGTAGTGCATCCCCGAGTCGACCACCAACCGACAGGCCCGCCACATTTCCATGGTGAGTCGACCAAAATTGCTGTACGGGTCTTGGTAAAAACCGGCTTCGAGGCCGAGTCGTTCGGCATAGAGTGCCCAACCTTCGACGAAGGGTGTGAAGTCCGAAAAGCGTCGGAACGGCGGCAAGTGGTCCAGTTCTTGTTGCAGGGCCAGTTGCAGGTGATGGCCTGGCACGGCCTCGTGCAGCGAGAGGGCTTCGAGATTGTAGAGTGGCCGACTGGCAAGGTTGAAGGTGTTCACATAGTAAAACCCAGCCTTGGTGCCATCGCCATTGGGTTGCCAGTAATAGGCTGCCGTGGTGCGGGGGGCGACATGCGCGGGAACCTCACGGATGCCATACGACATCCGTGGCAAGCGGCCGAAGAGGGTCGGCAACTGGCCATCCATTTTCTTCAGGATCAGCGACACTTCCATGAGCAACTCGCGGGGAGTATCGACATAGAATTGCGGGTCCTCGCGGAGGAATTTCAGAAACGCCGCAAAATCGCCGGTAAATTTCACCTCGGCGATAACCGCTTCCATTTCCGTGCGGATGCGTTTGACTTCTTGCAAGCCGAGCTGATGCACTTCGTCGGGAGTGAGATCGGTGGTGGTGAACATCCGCACGCGGTGGCGGTAGAACTCGCGGCCATCCGGCAGGGCAGCGGCGGCGATCGTGTCTCGTGAATGGGGCACGTATTCCTCGGCGAGAAACTTGCGAAGCTTGCGGTACGCCGGGACCACCCCCGTCGCAATTGCCTCCCGGGCCTCTTGCCGGAGTCGTGCGTGCTCGGTGGTCGGTACTGCCGACGGAAATTTCGCGAAGGGTTCGTAAAGTGAACTTTTTTCTGGCTGCTCGACAATCTGGGAATCGACGCTCGGCTCCCAGCCCGACATCACCACCGCCGGCAGTACCCGCCCGGTGGCAATTCCGGCCCGCATGAGCTCAAGATGGCCCTCGGTGTACGCAGCAAATCCACGGAGTCGGGCGAGATAGTTTTCGTAGTCGGCGAGCGTCTCGAGCGGAATGTCGCGGTGGAGTTCCGGGAACCCGATGTGAAACCCGCTCCGCTGAGTGATCGGCAGCAGATAAGTCCCAAAGCGAAACTCGGCCAGTTGATCCGCCAGTAATCGCCGCAAGAAATCGAAATCGGTTTCCTGCCGAGGATCGAGAGCGGTTCGATCGATCTTCGAGAGGCGGTCGAAGAAACCCTGGCACAGGGTGTTGCGTCGCCGGCAGTCGGCCACGGAAACGGCATCGAGCCGGTCGTTGGTGCGACGATCGCCGGTGCTGGTGGCAAAAAGCGGCGACTCGCGGAGGCGAGCTTCCCAATAGTCTTCGACGAGGACTGAAAACGTCTCGCTTGGCGAATCGGCCGCCCGGCAAGTTGACGACGGACATGCTCCCAAAAGGAAGCAAGAAAAGCTCAGCCCCAGTAATAGATTCCCAAACCGAACCATCGCGACTCCTTGAATTGGACCAACGGGATAGCATAACGGGGGGATGTAGTGGTTGTCAGTGGTCAATTGTCAGTGGGCTGGGCGAATGACTTTTTCACAATGGAGGGTGCCATGGCCACGGC
>CALMBE010000595.1 GCA_937860165.1 uncultured Planctomycetaceae bacterium | reverse complement strand
AGCATTTTCCAGACTCAAATTTTTATATTTCATCCGCGCCGCCACATCAAAAGCCGTCACGCCAAGCATAAAATATTCGCCATGTCCGGTGCAAGAAACGGCACAAGCTGAGTTTTCGGCGTAAGTTCCCGCGCCAATAATGGGAGTATCACCGATGCGCCCGAATTTCTTGTTAGTCATTCCACCCGTTGAGGTTGCGGCGGCAAGATTTCCGCGAAAATCACATGCAACTGCACCTACTGTTCCAAGCGGTGGGCGAGGAGCGAGGAGCGAGGGGCGATTGATTTGACTCTCGACTCTCGGCTCTCGACTCTCGACTCTCTGCTCTCGACTCTCTGCTCTCGACTCCACCGCTACCACATATCAGGATCTGCAATGGGTTGACCATCGGCGCGATTTCCCAATTGGCGGAATACGATTGGGTCGGTGTTGCCTACTGTCTGCACAGAACCATCTCCGAAAGCAAAACTGACGATTGCCGGGTGGCGGCTGCCGAAGCCCCCCACGGCCAGTGGGTCGGTGAAGTCGATGGGTTGCTCAAAGGGATCGGGTTGTTGCCCCTCGACAAATGTTTCGTCGACAGGGGGAGGATTGCCAAAGTAATTTCCGGTTTCCAAATTGAGCGCCTTGCCGGTATTTCGCAGCGTTGCCCGGGTACCAGAGAGCCAACCCAGGTCGCTGGGGTGGGTGAGTTTTTCGCCGACGAACAGCGTGTAGGCCGAGCCGTCGCGGAGCTCGTCGAACGTGATTTTGCTGTTGAGAAAGAGCACGCCGTGATTGTCGGCATCGATGGGTGCCTCGACATCGTGATGCACCCCCGCGTAACTCGAATAGGAACGGACTTCGCTGTAGTCCGAAGGACAAATAAGCACGGGGACCGGAATCTGAGCCAATTTGTTGTGCTTGGCAGCGTAGGCCCCGGCGGCAAAATCAAGCTGATTGAACCGTGGGATTTCACCGAGCTGCGGCAAAATGTGGGCGATCCAACTCATGTGGTTCCCGGTGGTCTCAGACCGGATGGGGCCCGTGTCGTTCACCGTGCCGGGGGGGAAGTGCTCATTGGCGAATTCAAAGTTGTGCAGCGCGAGAATCACCTGCCGCATGTTGTTCTGACAACTCGAACGGCGCGCCGCCTCGCGGGCGCCCTGAATTGCCGGCAACAAGAGGGCGACCAGGATGCCGATGATGGCAATCACGACCAACAGTTCGACGAGTGTGAAGCCAGTTTTTTTCTTCCAGGAAATCATGATTACTCTCCCGCGCTCAAGGGGCGCAATGTGGTGAGGTCGAAATCGAGTGAACGGGTCAAGCGGACTCGGCGATCCGCGCCGGCAGGGTAGTCGGCAACTGCGACAATGTGGAACTGGCTGGCCTCGGCCAGCGGTTCAACGCGGATCTCCACCAAGGTTTCGTGCGGCGAGCCCGAATCGCGGGCCTTGATCCGCCACGATTCGCCGGTGTAGTCCGCTTCAGGTTTGGCGAGCCGGGCGATGGCCCGTTGCAGTCCGGCCTCGGCACAGCGGGACGTCTGTGTTCGTTCGTGCCAACGGCCGACTTGCCGATGCTCGCGCAGCAACCCCTTGGCCCAAATCGCCAGCAGTGTCATCGCCACCGCGTAAAAGGCAATCACGGGAATAATTGCGATGCCGCTTCGTGCTGATTGAATTGATTTCATATTGGTTTCCTCGCCGCTTGCGGTTTAGCGGCCAACCGTAGCCACGATTTCCAAATCCCAGGGGGGCGTTTGGCGTATGGCTGGTGTGTTGGTTTCCGATTTCTCAAGCGTGGCACGATTCGTAATCCGCAATCTGACCAAATCCCCCGAGTGGGCATCGACGGGATCGCAGGTGAATTTCAGCGCAGCGGGGAGTCGCATTCGCGTGGTTTGAGCCGTGGTGTTCGGTTGCTGGACGATCCGCTCGCAGGTTTTCGCGTGCCAACGATATTCGAGCGTTTCCCCTTTGTCTCCGGTCAGTGTGAGCGATTGCGAGTCGGGGTCGAAGCGACATGCCGAGGCCCCGTGCAGGTCGTTCCGCAGGGTCGCAGCGAACTGGTGGAGTTGGTTCCGCTCGACGGTCCGCTGGTTGGTGTGTCGATCATAACGCATCAAGGAGGCCATGCCCGAGACCACCACACCGGTCAGCATGGCCCCCGCAGCGATGATCGTAAGACATTCGATGAGCGAAGTGCCCCGGCGATGGCGGTTTGGATTGGGCTGGTTCACTCGTGGGCCTCCAGCGGAGGAAACACCCACGCGGTGAGCGTGAGCGGTTTTTGGGTTTGATCGGGTTGGTCCTGCCAGGAAAGCCGCAAGGTGATCCGCTTGGCGGCGACCGGTTCGGTTTCCTGGGAGAGCTCGGCCTGCAACTCGGCGTGGGGGAGCTTGGCGGTGGCGAATTCCGACAGCCGGAGCGCATCGAGTTTCTCGGCGGTGAGCGTGGCGTAGGAAAGTTGGGTCGCCGCTGCGAGTTGGTTTTCCAGCACTTCTTGAGCCACGAATCGCCGGTCGGCCAGGCGATGTTGGCGCTTCAGGGCGACCAGCGATTGATTGATAATCACCAGCAGCGTCCCCAGGAGCGCGGCGCTCACGCCAATCTCCAGGAGCATCGACCCCACGCGGACTAGTCTGTGCCCGCGAATGACGCGAAAATCCGCGAATAAACCTGGGTCACAAGTTGCATGTGACGACTGTGACTCATCCATGGGGCGTAAGTCAATGATTGGTCTTGTTATAGCCATTCCAAGAGCTTCCGATTCGCGCCCCTTCGCGTGATTCGCGGGCTCTTTCCTGGTTGCGAACGACGAACCGTGAGGGGGACGGATCCGTTTGCGAAACAGGTCTATTCGCCAGTTGTTCATGCGAGTCCTTCGATCAAATTGACTAAGGGGATAAACAGGGCGACGCAGATGAACCCAACCACCAGTCCCAGCATGACAATCGCCGCGGGGAAGGCGACTTGTTCGAGGGCCGAGAGGCGAAACAGCATTCTTCGTAGCTTTTGATTGGCCAGCAGCCGCAACACCCA
>CALMBE010000594.1 GCA_937860165.1 uncultured Planctomycetaceae bacterium | reverse complement strand
TAACCAGTTGCGTCGGACCTCAAAAACGTCTCACCGTAGGCCGCGCACAGTATAAGAGCAAATAGTATGCCGTTGTTCCGCAGCATTTCAATTACTACGCAATCGGTCGGTGTGAGCGGCGAGCCAACCTATTCGGTTTGATCTTCCAGAGAACGGTGTCTCCAGAATTCTCCTATCGGGCGCGTGTAGTCTGTGTCAAAGTGCACATGAGCGAGTTAAAACGGCACAGTCTCTGGGTCTTCTTTGTCCTGTGCAGCACTTCCGCGTTGCACGCCTGCCATCTGTTCGTAGTAGTGCCATTGGTCGTCGATGTCTTGTTGGGCCAACGCGAACAACCGTTTGGCATGTTCGGGATTAGACCGGGCAATCATCGCAAAGCGGGCCTCGAGTTTGGCAAAATCGGCGAACCGCATCGTTGGCTTGCGACTGTCCAAGTGGAAGGGTCGCTGGTCGCCCTGAGCAGCCCGGGGATCGTAGCGGTACAAAGGCCAGAGACCCGATTGCACGACATCCTTTTGGTGGGTCATGCCGTGGCTCATGTCGATCCCATGGGCAATGCACTGGCTATAAGCGAGTATCAAGGAAGTTCCAGGAAACGATTCCGCTTCATGGAACGCCTTCAATGTTTGGATCGGATTCGCTCCCATGGCAATCTGGGCGACATAAACATTGCCGTACGAAACCGCTAACATCCCCAGATCCTTCTTGCGAATTGCTTTGCCATCGGCCGCAAATTTAGCAACGGCAGCGCGGGGCGTCGCCTTCGAGGCTTGTCCGCCAGTGTTGGAGTAGACGCCGGTATCGAGTACCAGGATGTTTACATTGCGTCCCGAGGCGAGTACATGGTCCAGGCCACCGAATCCGATGTCGTAAGCCCAGCCATCGCCACCGACAATCCACACACTTCGCGGGGTGAGCCCGTCGGCAATAGTAAGTAAGTCTCGCGCCAAGGGATCGTCAAGCGTGGCCAGGTGTTGCTTGAGGACTTCGATCTCTTTACGCAATTCAGGCAAAGGCAATGCGTTGCGTCTACTGGGATCGAGTAACGACTTGACCAATTTGGGTGCCAAGCGAGGTGCCAGCCTACTGAGCAATTGTTCGGCATTGGCGAGTTGCGAATCGATCGCCAAACGAATTCCCAAGCCGAATTCACCGTTATCCTCGAACAAGGAATTGCACCAAGCGGGTCCACGTCCTTGAGCATTTTTGGTGTAAGGAGTGGTCGGCAGATTGCCGCCGTAGATTGACGAACATCCGGTCGCATTGGCGATGATTGCTCGATCGCCGAAGAGCTGGCTCATCAGCTTCAAATAAGGGGTCTCGCCGCAACCAGCACACGCTCCCGAGAATTCAAACAACGGCTCCAATAATTGGCAGCCCTGGATGGTGTCCGCTTTGACACTTTCAGGCTCCAACTGGGAGAGCCCCAGGAAGAAATCAAAGTTTTCTCGTTCCCTTTTCAAGTGCTCCGACTTGGGTTCCATATTGATGGCCTTGTAGCGCACTACTTCCTTGCTCCGGGCCGGACAGATGTCGACACAGACACCGCACCCCGTGCAATCGTCGGGGGCAACTTGAATGGAGATGCTGTGACCAGCGAGTTCCTTGTCTCGCCAAGGTTTACTGCGATACACCTCGGGTGCTCTAGCCAGTTCCTGGTCTGGGAAGGCCTTGATGCGAATCGCCGCATGGGGACAAACCAGCGCACAAAGTCCACACTCAGTGCAAATATCGGGATCCCAAATAGGAATCTCGAATGCGATGCTCCGCTTCTCGTATTTGGCGGTCCCCGTGGGAAAGGTTCCATCGACTGGCAGAGCACTTACCGGTAAATAATCGCCTCGACCGGCGATCATGGCTGTGGTCACGCGATTGACAAAACCGTTGTCCGTGGCGGCCAGTTCCGAAAAAAGTCGCTTGCGGCTGACCGCTTGCCGAGGAACCTTCACTTCCGAAAGGCTCTGCACGGCTTCGTCAACAGCCGAGCAATTCTGGGCAACAATCGCTTCTCCTCGCTGACCGTAGGATTGGCGAATGGCTTCTTTCATGTGTCCAATCGCTTCGTCCCGAGGCAGGAGTTCGACCAATGCAAAGAAGCAACTTTGCATGGCTGTATTGATGCGTTGTCCCATGCCCGTGCGACGCGCCACGTCCAGGGCGTCGATTACATAGAACCGGAGCCGCTTGTCGATGATCTGCTGTTGGACTTCCAAGGGAAGCTCGTCCCAGACGGCCTCTGCCGGATAGGGACTGTTCAACAAGAAGACGGCACCTTCGCCCGCCGACGCGAGGACATCCTGTTTTTCCATGAACTGGAACTGGTGGCAGGCGACAAAGGTGGCCTGGTCGATTAAATAGGTGGAGTCAATCGGTCGAGGACTAAACCGCAAATGCGAGACGGTCACGGAGCCGGCCTTTTTCGAGTCATAAACGAAATAGCCCTGTGCAAAAAAATCGGTATTCTCGCCAATGATCTTCACGGAGTTCTTGCTGGCGCCCACCGTGCCGTCGCTTCCCAGGCCGTAGAACACGGCTCGAATCACGTCGTCGGGCTCGCGGAAGTCTTTGGGATCCCAGGGCAAGCTGAGGCGAGTCACATCGTCGTAAATGCCGACGGTAAAATGTCGCTTGGGTTGTGGTTCCTCGAAGTGTTTGAAAATTCCCAACACCATCGCCGGAGTGAATTCCTTGGAGGAAAGTCCATAACGTCCGCCGCTGACTTTCGGAACCGGACGCTCGCCCTCGGGCCACAGTTCGGCGAGGGTCGTCACGACATCCATGTACAGTGGTTCGCCAAGGGCCCCGGGTTCTTTGGTGCGATCCAGGACGATTAGCTCGCGGACCGTCGTGGGTAATTCATCGAGAAAAGCTTGCCCGGCGAACGGGCGGTACAAGCGCACCTTGAGCACGCCCACTTTTTTCCCTTGCGAAACAAGAGCCTTCACCGCTTGTTCGCAGGCACCGGCTCCCGATCCCATGATGACAATCACCTTCTCAGCTGCGGGGGAACCCACATATTCAAACAGCCGATATCGCCGTCCCGTTTCTTTCGCAAAGCGATCCATGGTCTCCTGGACCACTTCGGGCACGACCTGGTAGTAGGGGTTCGCTGCTTCGCGGGCTTGGAAAAAGACATCGGGATTCTGGGCCGACCCCCGCAGTACGGGTCGATCAGGGTTGAGGGCCCGCTGCCGGTGGGCGTCGACCAGACACGGATCGACAAATTCACGCACGGAGGGTTCGTCGATCAATTGGATTTTATTGACTTCGTGAGAGGTCCGAAATCCATCGAAGAAATGCACGAAGGGGACTCGGGTCTGGAGGGTAACCGAGTGGGCAATCAAGGCAAAGTCGTGGGCCTCTTGCACAGAACTAGAGGCCAGCATGGCCCAGCCTGTGGAGCGGGTGGCCAGGACATCGCTTTGGTCTCCGAAGATGGACAACGCATGAGTGGCGACCGAGCGAGCCGCCACATGGAACACAGTCGGTAGCAACTGCCCGGCGATCTTGAACATTTCGGGGATCATTAGCAACAATCCCTGCGATGCCGTGAAAGTCGAACAAAGGGCCCCGGCTTGGAGTGCGCCGTGGACCGCTGCCGCAGCACCCGCCTCGGCCGTTGCTGCGCCGGCTGCGGGC
>CALMBE010000593.1 GCA_937860165.1 uncultured Planctomycetaceae bacterium | reverse complement strand
GGAGTACCGCCGTGGCCATGGCACCCGCCATTGTGAAAAAGTCATTGGCCCTGCGATTGCGGGGCCAGGGCGGGTGCGGGACGCGGGGATCCGCTATAACGCAAGGAGCCGTAAGTTGTCAGCCGGAGGAGGTTTGCATGGGTAACTGGGAAAACTGCGAAGTCGTGGAACGCGATCCTACTTTGGTTAGCGGAGCTTGGGTCTTCCGGGGTACCCGCCTACCAGTGGCAGCGCTTTTCGAGAACCTTAAGGACGGTGTGACTCCGCAAGAGTTTTTGGAACTATTTCCAGGAGTTACTCGCTTGCAGGTGGAAGCCGTGTTGGAGCATGAAATGACCGCGGCAGGTTCGTCGCCGTCATGAAGATTCTTTTTGACCAAGGCACACCGGTCCCCTTGCGTGATCAAATTCAAGGTCATCAAATCGACACGGTCTACGAGCGGGGCTGGTCGCAAACTCGTAACGGTGAACTGTTGACCAACGCCGAGCAAGACGGCTATCAAGTATTTGTTACTACCGACCAGAAATTGAAATACCAACAATCACTCAAAGACCGCATGATCGCAGTAGTAGTGTTAAGATATTAGCCCGGTTGGGCATCCAATGAACTTTAGGGTGTTTTGGTCTCCACATGCTGAGCGGCGAGAGTGCGGGCTTGCGGAATTATGTTCGTAGAAGTTGTTCGTATTTGTCGTGCGAACCAATCCAAAACCAGGCGAGGCCTTGGTCGCGATCTTTAGCCAACGCACGGTAATGCAAACCAACGCGGGCAGACCAAAACTCGCCGATCTTTTTCAATCTGATTGAGGAATGATGTGGATCTTGTTTTAGAAGTGCAAAATTCTTATCGGCCAGATTTCTAATCTCAGGTGGAAGTTGCCGGTAGTGGGCCCAGAAATCCGGCGTGGCAAAATGGTTCATAGTGGGGTACATCGACCGGAGTCGAAGTCGGAGTCTGCCCTCTTGCCAGACGTGTCGAGCCGCCCTGCCTGGATATCTCGCTCAATCTGTCGATCCCATTGGTCGGCGCGATACTCATCGAACCACTCAGCTAACCGAGCCATTTCTTCTGGCGTGAGTTGCGTTATGGCGTTCTCGAGTTCATCGACACTCATCGGAATTCCCGGGTATCTGAGGCCATAAGTCAGAAACAACTCCGCACAGCCCTTCGCCGCTACATTGCGGGTTTGCGGACGTCTTTGAGACGCACGACATCCCAGGCGAGGCCGAGCTTTTCCATGATCAGGATGCACCAATAGGTGGTGTCGATTTCCCACCAGCGATGCCCCTGGCTAGCGACTCGCTGGTAGGCGTGGTGGTTGTTGTGCCAACCTTCGCCCCAGGCCAGCAGGCCGACCCACCAAAGATTGCGGCTGTTGTCGGTGGTTTCGTAATTACGATAACCCCAGAGGTGCGTGGCGGAATTCACAAACCACGTTACATGGAGGACATAAACCATCCGAACGCCGAGACCCCACAGGACCATCGACCAACCCGCCCGGGCCGTGCCGAGTCCCCAGCCCACGGGTCCAAAGTATCCCATGAGAAACAACATTCCTGCCAAGATCAAATGCGAGGGGAGAAACATGTGGTGAATCACGACCATCATTTTGTCTTTGACTATATCGGGGGCGTAGCGATGCAAGAGATCGCGGTGCCATTTGCGTCCGAAGTCTGGCATGAACCACAGCATGTGACTCCACCAGCCACCGTCGCGGGGCGAATGGGGATCGCCATCTTCATCGCTAAACGCATGATGCCGACGATGCTGGGCCACCCACGTCAGTGCCGAACCTTCGCCTGACAAGCCACCGAGAAACGCCAAGAGCCAGCGAATGGGTCGATACGTTTGAAAGCTTTGGTGAGTCAGCAAGCGATGGTAGCCCATGCAGACACCAAAGCTACCGGTGATAAACGCCAGTGCGATGCAGGCCACCAAGGCCGGCCAACTGAAATAGAACGGAGCGATCACCGCCAGGACATGCACCAAGCCAATCCAAATGACGATGGGCCAATTTAAGCCCAACTCTTGAAAGGCATCTTTGCCACGCAGATATGCGGCGTTCGCAGCCGCCATAGCCGCGTTGCCCTTTTGTTTGAGCGAAGTCTGGATTTCAGCAGCGTACTTATTTCGCTGGGAACGCTTATCAGGTGAGAGTGATGACACGCCTAGGTTTCCTATGAGAGAAAGTTGTTCGAGTCGATTGTCAATTGAACGAACGAATTTCGCGGTGCTCTCGAGTTTGTAATTGTAACTGAGAATGATTACCAAGAATCGCTTCCATCGTATTCCAGGATGGAAGAAGCTTCCAGTCCCCAATTTACAATGTCTGATAGCATAGGGAATCTGGAAAAGGCCCGCTAGGCCGGTAAGTGTGCTGGTCAGGGCCGATCACTTTTTCACTTTGGGGTGCCATGCTCACGCTGGTACCCCGGC